>JBLIRS010000120.1:0-9200 GCA_049472415.1 bacterium
TCTTGGGTCCGTAAAAGGCCCCTTCACCTTCGAAGACCTGGAAGGGAATCTTCAGCTCCTCCAGGGACCTGGATAGGGCCTGTGTGGCCTTTTCCCAGTCTTCATCAGAACCTATAAATTTTTCAGGTTGTGTGCTTAACTCCATATGATATTCAAATCCGAACATATCCATGACATCGATGACGAATCGGATGACACCCTTGATCTCATCATTCAATTGATCGGGCCGGCATAAGATATGGGCATCGTCCTGAGTGAAGCTCCTGACTCTGGTAAGACCATGTAAAACACCTGATTTTTCATGTCTGTGCACATGCCCCAATTCGAAGTATCTTATGGGCATATCCCGGTAGCTTCGTATCTTGGATTTGTAAATCAGCATATGGGCAAGACAGTTCATGGGTTTTATCCCGTATTTTTGCCCCTCAACCTCAGTGAAATACATATTTTCCCGGTAGTTGTCATAATGACCCGATTTTTCCCATAGCTCCTGTTTCAAGAGCAAAGGGCCATAAACAATCTGGTATCCGCGTTTAAGGTGCTCCTTTTTCTCAAAATCCTCGATCAGCATTCTGAGTAAGGCACCTTTGGGATGATATATAACCATTCCGGCGCCC
Source organism: bacterium (assembly GCA_049472415.1). Taxonomy (GTDB): domain Bacteria; phylum SZUA-182; class SZUA-182; order DTGQ01; family JAFGSM01; genus JBLIRM01. Next base: position 618 of record JBLIRS010000120.1, read on the forward strand.
ACTTCATCCGAAAGGCTAAAAAGATCCAATTCCCGCCCTAGCTTGCGATGATCCCTTTTTTTTGCCTCCTCCAGCTTTCTGAGATGTTCTTTCAGCAGCTTGGAGTTTTGAAAGGCGGTACCATAGATGCGCTGAAGCATCTTGTTGTGTTCATCGCCTCTCCAATAAGCCCCAGCAATGCTCAGAAGCTTAAATGCCTTTATCGAACCTGTAGAAGGCACATGAGGGCCTCTGCAAAGGTCCGTGAAATCGCCTACCTGATAAATGCTTATCATGGAATCAGGTAAATCCCTGATAAGCTCCACCTTATATATCTGGCCCTTCTCCTTAAAAAAACTCAGCGCGTCCTCCTTCGGGATCATGCGACGTTCGAACGGAAGGTCCTGATTGATAATCTCATTCATTCTTTTTTCAATTTTTTCCAGGTCCTCAGGCACAAGAGTCCTTGTTAGATCAAAATCATAATAAAAACCCGCTTCCACAGACGGACCTATGGCAAATTTGGCTTCAGGAAATAGATCCAGCACGGCATGGGCCATAATATGGGAGGTGCTGTGGCGGAAGATTTCCATAGCATCATGATCTTCCAGAGTCAAAAATTCTATTTTACAATCCTGGGTAATGGTCTGACTTAGATCAAGAAGCTTACCATCGATTTTGACTGCAATGGGATTTTTCACTCCGGCTTCAGATGTAATTTCCCGGAAAGTTATTCCAGGGGGATAGTCCAATTTCCTCCCGTTAAGCAAGGAAATAGTAATTTTTTGCTTCATATTCGTTTTTGAACACTCACCCATAATTGTTAATCAATTTCTCCCCCCAGAGTCAGTTATAAAAAGTTTAAATGCAAAGTAAAATAAGTAATTATTAAAATATATCAAACTTCTCAAAATCCGGGTGGGACCTTGAGAACAACAGTAAAATTCAAACTGCAATCGCTCTAACAAAAAAGCACCATCGAAGATATCGGGATATCTCCAGATGATGCCTCTTTTAGGATTGAACTGAAGATTAAATAAATCTTTTTTTCCCTCCTATGTCCTTCCGAAAAAATGTTATTTAAAAGAGGCGCCCTTAAAGACAAATCCATTGATAAATGGTAGGCACGGGCGGTTTCGAACCGCCGACTTCTACCGCGTCAAGGTAGCGCTCTCCCCCTGAGCTACGTGCCTTTAAATATTTGTCTAGAAAAATATTATTAAAAAAATGTTGGTATGTCAAGTTTCATTCCCTTCATAATCATTATTTTTTATATTTTTATCGGAATTTTCTAATATCTCCTGCGCCTTTTGAAGATCACCGGCCCTGACCATGATCTTGATTTCTCCGATATGTCCGATGTCAAAAGGGAATTGTGAGACCCGATAAGATTTCAGTTCAGCCTGAAGGCCATTTGATTTCAGAAGTCCTGCAATCAGATGTGCCTCATAATCCGTACAAGTGGAACAAAGCTCAACCCATTTTTCTTCCTGATTCATCTTTTCTTCCTGATTCATCTTCTATTTTTCTTTTTCGCCAAAGATTTGAGCAGAGAATATGTATATGTCTGCCCCTTTTTCCCATGCGTCTTTAGGCAATCCTGCCTTTGCGCATGTCTGAGCCAAAAAAGTCAACCTGTCCCATCCATATTCAGTGGCTACCTGAGGTAACAAAAGCCCACTATTTAGTCCGCGGGATATATATAGTCCATGCTCTCCCACCTTGATCTTATTAATATCATCGATCTTGCGAAGGGGGGTCAGAGCGGAAATCTCCATGTCTATTTCGTCCAACTCTTCTTTTTTTAAAGGAGAGAAACGAGGGTCTCTTACAGCAGCAGAGACGGCACAGTCAGATGTGGCCTTATACAGTGGCATTATCGGCTTTGTGTAGCCAATGCACCCTCTTAACATCCCCTTTTTGTGAAGAGTTACAAAAACCCCTCTCGGTTCGAGAAGTCGAGGTTCTGTAACGTCAAATTCAGGTAATCCCTGCCTCTTCAGATATGAAGTAATTGAAGAGCGGGCTATATCAAGAAGTTTCTCCTGCTCTTGTTTATTTAAAAGGTCCTCTGCTTCTGCCAATTTTACCTCACCTCTTTCTATCAGGTCTGATTGTTCTTTATCGTTTTTATCTGTGATAAAAACACCTAAGGCAGCATAACCAACTACTTTTTCTTCCTTCATCCCTGTAGTGTCTCCTGAGTTTGCATATTTAAGGAGCTTTATGTCTACAGGTTGGTTAATTAGCTTGATTGTCTCAAGTAACAGCAACACAGGCGTTGCGCCGCAAAGCTCAATCTCACCATAATTTAGCATTGCCTTCATATTTTCACAATCCCTTGCCTGTATGGCTTCAAGGGTCTTTTGGTCCATAGCTACCGCCTTTTCATAGGGATGATAATGAGATAGATCAGAGCTGATAATCAGAAGCGAACCCGGTTTTTTCAGGATATCAGCGAGTTTAAGGCTAATCTCCTCAATCGCTTTTGATGAGAGCCTGCCTATCAGCATGGGTACTATCTGAAAGTCCTTCAAGACCATCTGCAGAAACGGGAGCTGAACCTCCAGGGAGTGCTCCTGGATATGGGCCTGAGATTTAAAACTGATACTATCCGAAGAATCGGCGATAAGCCTGGCCATTTCTTCATTTACTCTGACATCCCCCAGGGGGGATTGGTAAACGCCGCTGGGCCAGATGGAAGCGCCCGTGAATGAAAATCTATGGCTTGGCCCTATCAGGATTACTGTGTCGATCTTTTTCCCTTCCAGAAGTTTATATGAATAGGCAGCAATCTCTCCTGAATATATATATCCCGCGTGAGGACAGACAAGGGCGATCAGGCTGCCGGCTTTTTCCTGAGGTGAAGCAAGCTTCAGGTATCCCCGGATCATCTTTTTCAGCTCTGACGCAGATGCGGGATAGAATTGACCGCTTGCGGCTGGTGATCTTACCAGCATTTCCTCTTTTTTGAATATGTTTTCATTTTCCGAAGGCTCTTTTTCTTTTGGTTTTTCACTTGCTTTAACACAGGAAGAAAAAACGGCCAGCAGAATAAAATAAGATAAGAGAATAAGTAATACGCAAGACCGTAAAGAATGAATTTTTTGTTTAAAGCAGAGAGAATTCTTTTTTTTCATATCCATATTTTTGATATACTAATTTATTATTGATATACAACTTTTGATATAGAACGATAATTTTTCCTCTAAAGTACCTTTATTTATATTAATATTAGCTATTACCTATTATATTACTATTAACTATCACTTACCAATTTCATTTTATAATTTGCAATTTTCATTAACTGCCTGAAACCCACATAGTTTCCGAGTAGTTGCGCGGATTACTGAAAAAACCGGGAAGTGTCCGTTTAAATCCCACTATTTCAGGTATCGGATGGGAGCTCTCTTTTTTTTAATATTTCAATTCTTTCTATCGCCTTGCTCGCTTCTCTGGAATTAGGATTCAATGCCATGGCTTTAATGTACATATCCTCTGCCTTGTCAAATTCCTTTAAGTTTTCATAAGCTAAACCCATCACCAGAAAAATAGAAAAGTTTTTATGACCACGGGAAATCAGAAACTCTCCGTGTTCAATAGCTCTGTCCCATCGGTTCTTTGCGCTATAAAGATTGAGCAGCATTAGATGAGGGAAGAAATATCCCGGATTGCTTGCCAGGTTTCTCTCACTTTCATTTATGTACTCATCTATCTCCTCTTTGGACACCCTTGATTCTCTCAAGGTCAGCAAGGGATGAATATATTTGTATTCATCCCTTGCAATGAGTTTACTGTATTCAGGAAGCCGGCGGATATAAAGAAAACATGAGTCATCAAAATAAACCATGGCCCACTCCCCGCTTTCCTTAAGGTATTCACAATGGTTCACCAGGTAGTCGCCTCCCTGATATTTAAGGAGAATGAATTCTATATTGAATTCTTCCAGTATCCCCTTGAATGTGTTTACATCAAAAAGCGCCCTTTGATGCCGGTTATAGAATTCTTCTCCATAGACATGTTCGGCCCTGGAGTCCATGGTTACCCTAACATCCGGGAAACAATGAAAGATTAGATATGTCCCGTAGGTATAGCTGTTAAAGCAGCAGCCTTTAATATGATTTGCCTGTATATATTTTGTTGCGTCTATGGGCATATTAGCGGCAACCCCTAGTCCGAATGGTTTGCTGCTGTTCTTTCTGTAGATATATCCATTTTTAAATGATATCCGTATAAGAGGAATAAGTATGAGAAGTAAGACGATACCTCCTCCCGCATCTATCAATTGCTTGAATTTTTGGTCTGTTATCTCGATATAATCATTGCCTGCCTGTTGGAAATTCAATGCGATGATCGGACAGGTAGCAATGGTAAAAATGGTTATATTACGATGCATCTGGGCCGCCATTATAAAAAAGAAGAGAGATAATATAAAATTGGTCAGGTCTAGTCGCTCTATATTGATTAGGAAAAAAAGTCCAATAAAAATGATAAAAAGCTTTAAATCTCTATGACTCTCTGCTGTCATAAAAAATACTGCCATTAAATAAAATGATAAAGAAAGAATAAGATTGGTCGGATTAAACTTTTTTATATTTAAGAAAAAAGAAAGTCCGAGCAGGTGCATCCAGACTACATAATATTTAAATGCATAGGATGTATAGAATGTCTTGCTTTCGAATGGGGACTGCCATTCATAGATGGTCTTGATATATTCGCTTTTATGGAATACAACATAGAAGGGCTGTATAAAGAGACGAAAACCATAGGGATTCACAAGGCATGCAAGGAATGTCAGGGAAAAAATGATATACAAAGGTTTCAGCCTTTCCCAGGTCAGGAGATCCCTTTGCCAGGATGTTACAAAACGGTTAAAAAGGAGCCTTGCTGTTTCACCTATGGTAAAGATGGCTATTATAAACAACCCTACAATAAAAGATCCGTGCATGTTGGACCAGAATATTTGAAGGATGGGCAGTAAAAACAGAATACGCCAGTTCGGGCGCCGATATTTGTATTGCATCAGAATCAATATAAAGGCGGCTATAAAAAAATAGGAGAACATCTCGGTACGGGCCAGAAACCTTACACCCACATTGAATATCATAAATACGGTCAGAGGTATAAATAAAAGGAATTTCGTTTTTAATTTATAGCAATTTAGAAGTACAAGAGCGGCCATCAAAAGGATAACCAGGGTTTTCAGATATATGATACCATTCACCCCAATCAAGGAATATACAATATAAAAGACAACCCCGGAAAACCACGCCTCATTGATCCATGGTTTGCCAGCCGCGTTGCATGAATAGGGGTCGGTATATTGAAATTTATGGGTCTGAAGAATCATCTGGCCGTTTTTCAAATGCTGCCATAAATCATTATTGGAAAGCTGAGAGACGGTAAGGGCTACAATCAGAATAGCAAAGGCTACCAGTATAAGTGTAATCAGGGTCCTGTTAGCCCAGATTAAGCCATTATTTTTTTCAGGAGGAGACTGTGAAGTTTTCTCCCGTTCCTTTTCCTCCTCAACATGGATCTCATTGATGATGTATTCTTCAACCGCCCTATGGCTGACATTGAATTTTTGGGCAACCTCATTAACTGAGCATTTACCATAATTTTCCTTAATATATCTTTTGACTTTTTCCTTCAAAAAAACAGACACTTTGCCTTTTCAAACTCCTCGAAAACTTAAAATATCATAAACTTCAATAAGAAGCGGTAAATTTATCAGATTATCCCATAATTTTAATATGATGTAAATAACATCAACTGAAGCCGGAGAAAGAAAAAGGATATCCGGGCACAACTTAGGATCTTTGTGTCTGACTTTTCATTACCTTTCGGATGAAATAGGGGGGCTTGTTTTGTGACTCATGATAGGTCCTTATCAAAAGCTCTGCAAGTAGTCCGATAAGTATAAATTGAAAACCCAGAATGAACAGGAAGACAGCGAGCAGGATTAGAGGATTCCTGTGTACCCATATCCCGAGGGTAAATTTTTCGATAAGTGTTACCACACCGGCCAGAATCCCTAAAAAAGCCAGGAAAAATCCGAAAATTCCAAAAAAATAGATTGGACTTGTGGAATAACTGCCAAGAAACTTAACTGTGAAAAGATCCAGGATTACCTTGAATGTTCTTAAAATCCCGTATTTTGTTTTCCCTTTTGTTCTGGGCCTGTGGTCTACCTCGATCTCAGTTACTTTGGCTCCCAGCCAGGCGGCATAAGCGGGTATGAATCTGTGCATTTCACCATAAAGGCGGATGTTTTTAATGAATCTTTTCCGATATGCCTTAAGGGTGCATCCATAGTCATGAAGTTTCACACCGGTGACCCAACTGACTAAACTATTGGCAAGCAAGGACGGAAGCTTTCTGTTTAAAAAGGGGTCCTTTCTTTTCCTGCGCCATCCGCTGACAACATCAAATCCATTATCCATGAGCTTGAGAATCCTTTGTATGTCCCTTGGATTGTTTTGCATATCTCCGTCCATCGTGACAACTATATTGCCGGAGCATTTATCAAATCCTGCGCTCATGGCCGCAGTCTGTCCAAAATTATTGGCCAGAAAGATGATTGTGAGATTCGGATCTTTATTCAATAATGTAGTAAGCCGGTCAGGGGTTTCATCTGTCGACCCGTCATCAATAAAGATGATTTCATAGTTCCCTTTATAATCTGAAAGCGCGTCGGTGATTTCCTGATGCAGATCTTCCACATTGTCCTGCTCATTATATACCGGGATAACAATAGATAAATCCAGAGAATCTGTTTGATCCATCTCTTATGTTTCCAATAACATATTCATGACTAAGATTAAGAATAGACAACATTTTCGAAACAAATATATTTGCTTCAGACAAAAAAATGGTGGAGCTGACGGGATTCGAACCCGTGACCTTCTGAATGCCATTCAGACGCGCTCCCAACTGCGCCACAGCCCCACGCTCATTCAAACATTATATATATCTTCTGTCAGTATTGTCAACACGTTCCGGTTCGGCAACTTCCCATTCCCGTTTAACTACCCATTACCCTGTCCATCCCCATATTCCTTCCCCATCCTCCGGGACCATCGATGCAATCCAGCGCTGCGCTTTGACATTGGGTGATAAACATGCTAAAAATATCGATAAACAAACACCATCCACCCATCAAATAGTTCGGTCCACAAACGTGCCGGAGTGGTGAAATCGGTAGACGCACGGGACTCAAAATCCCGCGGGCCTTGCGCCCATGAGGGTTCGATCCCCTCCTCCGGCACCAACCTTTAAAACAATATGTTAGGTCTTCTTTAACCAATAATTTAATAATCATTTTTTAATCCTTTTTTTCTATAATGCGGGACTTTATGTGTGAAAAACTTTAAAAATCGACACAATGTCAAGCTGATTTTTCTAAAAAATGGCAAGTAAATTAAATAAATATGATTATTTTTTTTAGTTTATAAAAGTCAAATTGAGGGTACGGGACAAATGATCCCATGGGCCTCTAAGGCTAAAAAGTCTTTTTTAAGAATACATTTTGAGGAATTTGAAACCTTAAGACAATGATTACAAATTTTTATTTCGTAGACTAATTTTAAAGTGGTATAAAAAGTTGGGGCAGATCACCTTAAATAGATCTTTAATATTTTTAAATGTGGACAAATTTTTACGAAGGACACGTACAAAAACCGAGATTGTTCAGTTTTAGAATTACAATTTGTCATACTCTTCCGGTTCAATATCGGCTACTTTAGATAGGGCTTTTTCAAATTTTGCACGACTTCCAAGTTTTGCCCTTTCCTTGAGGTATGCCTCTGTATCAATAGCAGACAATTTTTCAGCTAGGGCAGTTGTAATTAGTTGATTAATAGAAATATTTTCCTTTTTTGCCAGTAGCCTAATCCTGGTATGAATTGACTCTGGGAGTCTTATGCTTATAGTACTCATTTTAATTCTCCAATCTCATGTAAGAATTCTTTAGGTGGTAAGATACGAATTCCGAAAAGTTTCTCGACATTTTTAAAATCTTTTTTATTATAGGTTATAATAAGATCGCATTGAGATGCTACTGCTAACTCCAAAACCATATCATCTTTCTGATCTTTTAAAAAAGGACGCCATAAATAAAAAATTTTTCTCCACTTTGAGACGCTACAAATATAGTTAAGAATATTATCTATATCCTTTTCAGTTAAAGCCATTTCTCCAATTAATTGTTTAGCCACCATTTCGTATTCAAGTAACAATGGAACAGATAAATTAACATTAAATTTTTTTTGGCCGACAGTAGATAATAATTTAAATGAAGCACCTCTCCTTGATCTTAAGCCGGTGATTAAGACATTAGTATCTATTACTACTTCTAGCATCCTCATATAATGGTATTATATACAATACCATACAATATGTCAATGATTTTTGTGCTTAGTAAAAACTGGTCGCATAGTAAAAACATGCAGGCAAGCGAAAAATTTCAACTTAGAGCCGGTCAGGATTTTCCCTCAAGTGGCTCCAATTCAAAAGAAAGAAGTAGTTCTTCAGTTGATGTCGAAGAGCTGCATTTTCCATTTGAATGGACATACGTTTCCGGAAAAAGGATAAAACAAACTG
>JBLIRS010000121.1:0-9155 GCA_049472415.1 bacterium
GCCTGTCACGGCAATTCCCTGTTTAATGGGCTTTCCTGATAGAGCGGAAAGGAGGGCATACAGCTCCGTACTTGATGCGCTATCCCCTTCCACTTCCGAATAATTTTGTTCAAACACCAGACGGGCTGTGAGACTGAGAGGTTTATCCCTGGCATATTTTTCAGTCAGATAACCCGAGAGTATCATTACCCCTTTTGAATGGATTGGGCCCCCGAGCTTTGCCTCCCTTTCTATATCTATTAAGCCGCTTTTTCCCAAGCCTATGCTTACACTGATTTTACTTGGCCTGCCAAAGGTTATGTCTCCTAAATTTATAACAGATAAGCCGTTTACCTGGCCGACCCTCTCCCCATCAGCATCCACCAGTATAGTACCCCGTTCAATCATCTCTCTTATCTTTTCCTGAAGAAGATTGGATCTGTAGATCTTCTCATTGATGGCCTTGCTGATATGGGAGCCTTTTACATATTTTGTGTCTTCCTGGGCCGCATAGTAACAGGCTTCTTTAATTAAATCAGAGATTTTACCAAAGTGGGTGGAGAGTTTCTCCTGATCTCCGGCCAATCTGGAACCATATTCTACGAGTTTCGCAAGCGCGGTGCTATCCAGATGCCTAAGATTTTCAATTTCGCACACTGTGCAGACAAAGGCCGCATAGTCCTTGATATTTTTTTCGTTTCGCTCCATTTGAGTATCAAAATCCGCTTTTACTTTAAAAAGTTCCTCAAAATCCTCATCGTGATTGTATAGCAGATAATAAAGCATAGGCTGGCCAACCAGAATTACTTTTATATCCAGAGGAATAGGCTCAGGGCTGAGACTTTTTGTAGTTATCAATCCTAATCTCTCTCCGGCCTCTTCTATGGTAATCTCCTTATTTCTCAGTGCACGTTTTAAACCGTCCCATGAAAAGATATTACGCAATAGCTCCATTGCCGGGATAACCATATACCCGCCATTCGCCCTGTGCAGGGATCCATCTCTTATCAATGTAAAACCGGTTACCAGGGTGCCGAATTGCGCCTCTTTCTCTATCCTGCCAAACAGATTATTATAGGTTGGATTAAGCTCGATAATAACCGGGGCCGCCTTGAGTGATGAGTTGTCAATAAGTAAATTCACCTCGTATTTCTTAAAGGACAATTCAGCCAGTCCTGCAGCCATTGGTATAAGGGGGGAGGGATGTTGCGCATTGGACCCGGACCGGAAAATGGATAGATTCTCCAAAATATCCTCCTGTGCATCATGGAGATAGGAAATAATATCAGGAAGGTCTCTATATTTTTCCTTAATGTCTTCTATCAAATGGCCTATCACATCCAGGGCGACCTCCTGATCCAGTTTTTGAATCTCCTTAATGATATTTTTATCCAGATTCTTTGCCTGTCTTATAGTATCTTTTAGCTTGGCCTGAATCTCCTCACGCTTTTTTGCAATTTTCTCTTTTTCTTTTGGCTTTAAGGCATTGAATTCCTCCTCGCTAAGAGGTTTTCCATCCTTTACAGGGATAGTGAGTAGTCCTATGGAGCTCGATTGTATGGTAAAACCCTCCTTCTGCGCCTTTTCATTGATTTTAGTAAAAAGCCTGTTTTTTTCTTGTTGCAGGGATTTGGTGGTCTGTTCTTTTTTTGCGATATATTCTTCACTTTCAAATGCCCTGTGGATCTCAGCTCGAGCGCTTTCAATAAGCTTTTTCATGTCCGATTGAAACTCCCTCCCCCTGCCGGAAGGAAGCGATAGGGCCTTCGGGTGATAGGGATTATGAAAATTATTTATGTAACACCAATCGTTGGGAACAGGCATGCTTTTTGCTTTTTCTTCTAAAAAATTCTTTATGGCTGTGGTTCTGCCGGTGCCAGGCCGTCCTGAAACGAAAATATTAAAGCCGTTTCCTTTAATACCGAGGCCAAACTGTAATGATTTAAGCGCCCTTTCCTGGCCTATAATGGCCTCAAGTTTTTTCATGTCTTTACTGGTATCACAACCCAAGGTCTTGGGATCGCAGATCTTGCGTAAGTTTTCAGGAATTAGCTCTCTTATCATATCCGTAATCTCCTTATCATCTTTTAGATCAAAATGCACCTAAAACCATATGTATATTATCAAATCAAATAAATTAATTCATCCCTTTGACAAATTTTAATTTTTTTATTATCTATATCCTTAAAAAAAGAGTTATATACCTTAATAGATTACAGAGAGAAAATTTAATGATATTATCCGCCGGAATAGTGATAGTCAGAAAAGAGAAAGACGATTGGAGGTATCTGTTTTTAAGGGCTTATAAGAACTGGGATTTTCCCAAGGGGATAGTTGAGCCTTCTGAAAACCATCTTGAAGCTGCCAAAAGAGAGGTTAAGGAGGAAACCGGAATTACAGACCTGCATTTTCGATGGGGTTATATTTATAAAGAGACGTTACCTTATTATAGCGGAGGAGAGAAGATTGCGAGATATTATATTGCTGAAACTTCGGAATCAAATGTAACCTTTTCCGTAAATCCTGACATTGGAAGACCCGAACATCATGAATATAGATGGCTATCCTATGATGAAATAAAAAGATTTTCGCCTAAAAGGCTTTTAATGATTATTGACTGGGCGAATGATATTATTAATCAAAAACAAAGATAAAAGGGTTTAGATTAATTATCCCCTTTATTTTATTACTGGTTATTCATAGCCTGCCGCCATAAAGCCGGCAGGCTATGAATAGATGCTATTTCTAACCTTATTAATTTTAGTATGATTTTGTCTCATTCAGATACATACTAATTATTAAAAGATTCTACCCCTGAAATTAGGATTGCCGGAGAATTATCAGCTTACAAGTCAGCCTAATAAGCAGGTGAAGCACCATATACAGCGATACCAGGAACCAGGCTTCCTGGTATTTTAATGCCACTACCTCCCCACCCCGGAATAACACCTTCCGGAAGAGAGATGGGTAGCTCAGTGGAGCAGTTTCCAATACAGGTTTGGAGTGTGCTGATATTGCCTCCACAAAATATGCTGCTACTGCAAGTCGTAGAAGTAGGGCTTATGTTGCCGCAGAAGATGCCGCCACTGCAGGTTGAGGAAGTGGGTATTGATCCGCCGCCACAGAAAATGCCACTGCTGCAGGTTGAAAAGGTAGTCATCGGCCCGACGTCACAGAAAACGCCGCAGGTCGTGGAAGTGGGACTTGGACCGCCACAGAAGATGCCGCCACTGCATGTAGAGGAAGTGGGCAGGGTTATGCCGCCACATAAGATTCCGCTGCTGCAAGTTGTGGATGTGGGAGTCTGACCTAAACAGTTGCCGAACAAGCCGGAGCTGCATGTAATTGATGTCCCGCCCTGTGCCCCCCGGCCACATGTTGAAGCACAAGTTGTGTAAGTCTGACCACAATCCCATGCACAGGTTGAAGCCGTAGGGATTGTTGTTACGCCGGGCATATAGTAATCATTATTTGAATTGCCGGGTAGGTTTGAACTCCATGGAATATAAAATGTATCGCTGGGATGCCCTCTGGAAGTCGTTTCATATGGTCCGTGTGGAATGTAAATTGTGTCTCCGGGAAAGTTGTTTTGTTCCTGGCCTTGTGCATTCACATTGGGAATTCCGGGTGATTGCTTTTGAAAGCTGAAATTAACAATTATCAGGGACCCTATTAGTACTATAAATGTAAATAGTACCCAAAAACCACACTTTTTAAAATCTTTCATAATTCACCTCCTTTTACTGAATTTATATATTCCTGTCCTGATTTCCCATTTAACACAACTCTTGCATTTGAGATCGTCATGAGACACAGAAGAAGCTTCACTGGTAAGTCGTCAAAAAGTGTATCCAGATGAAGTGCAGACTGATATTTGAGATCTTTAAAAGATAGCCTTTAGATTCTAAGATTTTTATTATTTATTATTAATATGCCCTACTTAATTAATATAATAGTACATTTTAATATTAATATAATATTCCAGTATTGGGAATGCTTACCCCATAATAAGTTACTATATCCGGTATTGTTGTGGTCGGCACACTTATTCCATAGAGAGGTTGCGGAGAAATGCCATAAAGCAAACGGTTGTCGGGAAATCCCGGATAATTATTTTGCCATGACCATGGGAATTGCCCACCAAAAAGTCCACCAAAGAAGTCCCGTATTGGAGAGAAAAAGCTGCCCTGTCCCCATGAATTCCAGGGACTGTAACTATATGATGGCGTTGTCCATGATGAAAATGGATTATATGGGGAAGAATAACCGGACATCCCGAAAAGCCCTCCTCCCCAGGGAAAATAACCGCCAGTAAAATATGTTGTAGGTGAATTGGGTAAACTGATTCCATATTCAGGGAAAAATTGTTGAGTATTGGTATCCGGCGCTATTTGAACTCCATAAACAGGTTGAATAGAATTGTTTCCCCAAAATGCTGGTACTAAGCTTTGTGTGCTTCGCCTTTTTTCCAGTCTTTCAAAAAATATGTGCGCCATGATGATCTCCACCCCTCATTTTGGATCTCTATAGTATGCTTGAATGAGAAAAATATTTATAATTATAAAAATCTTATTTATGAATTTATACCTTTGTTATTTAATATGACGAGATTAATATTATTTTAATTATGTTGATAGGGACGTTTGACAAAATCAACTTTTATGGTGTAAATAATAAGTCAACATTAAACTAATAAACTAACACCGTCCCCTTTTATTTTATTTAATATGACGAGATTAATATTATTTTGATTATTAGTCGATAATGTCCTTTTTAACCGTAAGCACTGCCTCCTCATAATCAGGTATGTCTTTAAAAAGTATCCAGTATCCCTTCCCTGGTTCCAAGTTTTCCGTATCCAGGACCCTTTTATAGCCTGTGCCGGGGACAAAGGAGTAGATTACCGCAATTTTGCCCTCAGATACGGAAGCCTTCGCGCCGTAGGAACATGCACCAATCATGTACCACTCATTTTCAACGGGATGTGAATATTCATTGATCACATTATCGACCGTTAGAATGAAACTACGATCTTGATCCAATAATATCCAATATCCCTTTCCAGTTTCCAGCTCTTCGTTGGTTTTAACACGATTATATCCAGATTCCTTGTCGAAGCTGTAAATTACCGAAGCGCTCGGGAAGACATCGGAAGAAATTGTGCTTGATGGCTCAAAGGGCAGAGAAATCATGCTCCAGCCAGCTTTTAAATCTATCGTCCGCCGGACATTAACCGACACCTTATGATCTATCGACGGTTCTCCCTTTACAAGAATTCCATAAGAATTATTGGGGTCATCGAAAGGATCGTATGTAAATATGAAACGATAATTTATTTCTCCGCTTTCTTCAGGATAAAGTGCTTTGATAATGGAATAAACCTTTCCATTTGTGTAATTATGATCCGAAGGGTCCTTTTCATTCATGTCGAATTTCTCGGTTTCTTCATAGCTCCCGTTATCGTTGGTATCGATCCAGACCTGTGTGCTCGTGGGAGAATTATTAGATTGATCACTATATGAAACTGAAAATTTAAATTCCGTGCCTTCATCTGCCTGGTCAGGATCTGCTCCGTCCGATTCAAAGCCCGGGCTGCCTTCCCAGTCAAGTCTGGCGCCCTTTAATGAAACCGAATGATCGGTTGTTGGTTCTCCCTTCACCTTTATTGTACCGATGTCATAGAAGTAGGGTTTGTACTCAGCGGGAGTGGGGGGGGTATAGGTGAAGAAGAATCGATATGTTATATTGCCATCCCCTTGATCAGGATAAAAAAGATTGATCCCTAAGGAGTATACCTTGCCATCAGAAAAGATGACATCGTTCGGGTCTTCTTCGATCATGCCGTATACCTCAGCATCGTCATATACGCCATTATCGTCCTGGTCAATCCATACATGCGGAACGATGGGAGGATTGTTTAATGGGTCCCTGTAGGAGACTGAAAACTCGAATTTTGTCCCTTCATATGCTTGATCGGGATCAACTCCGTCGGTCTCAAAACCTTCAGTGCCTACCCACTCAAGCACCGCATTATTAACCGGCTCCGGGACCAACAAAAAATAGTTTAGATTGGATCCAAGTCCACTTATCACCATGCCGTTCTGATCTTCAAAATAAAAACGATAGCTGATAAAATTATCGCTCTCCCCGTTTTCTGGATAATCGATTTCCTTCTTGAAGGTGTAAATCATAGGTGACTCTGAGAGGATATCCATATCGAATTTTTCATCTTCTCCGAAACTTCCGTCATCATCCAGATCGATCCAAACCTGAGATACACCTGGCAAGGCATTGTTTTTCCAGTCCAGGTATTCTATTTTAAATGTAAAAAGGTTCCCTTCAAAAGCAGCTAAAGGATTTATCCCGTTTATAAAGTTGGGGTCCCCTGCAAAACGAAGGACCTTTTGTAATTCAGTAGTATAAATGTCATATGAAAGATCGTTTCTAAGATCTTCCCATATCATGCGGCACCCGTCATTCAGGCTGCAATTGATATCAAAAAGGTTCTGCGTGAAAGATTTAGATACAGGCTGCAAATCCTCGGAATCCAAAAGTTTCCCGTCTTTATCCATTCTGACGAATTTAATGTTGCCTGGTGCCGGAGAAGAAAGAGACAACATATCAGATGGAGACAGTTTATAATCATCCGGCAGTTCCAGCCAACTAATCAGAAAGCATTCTTCCTGAGGGTTCCAAACAACCCCGGGCCTTATTTGATGTCCGTCTGCCGTGCATACTGGCACTTCCCAGCTAATCGAGTCCAGATACTGAATAGCCATTGCGTTTATATTGACCCTCATTCCATAGATATCATATCCCTTTTTATTCTTTAAGTTACGGCTGTCCTGCCAGACAATCAAAAAGTTCTCTCCGTCCGATGCGACATCTGGAAACAGTTGATTAATGTTAGGATCTGATAATTTCAGTTCGATATTGTCATTGAAAAACTTAAAGGGAGATTGAGGATAAACCTCTCCGTTTGGGTCAATCCTTTTGCCGTAAATCCTTGAATTGTAATAACCTGAATTTGGGTCCGCGTCATCTATATCTTGCCAGACTGCCAGGTAATATGCCCCGTTCGAGGCGACACTCGGCAGGATTTGATCTTTATTCTCTGTAAGAAGTCCCATTGTCTGCCCTAAGGCAGCCCCTGGTGGATTGCTTTCATATTTTATAAACCTTGCGAGTATATTTGTCTTTTTATCATTTCCAATATTTTTCTCATCTTCCCACACTACTAAATATTGCCCATTTAAGCCCAAAGCCAAATCCGCATTCAGTACATTTTGTACTATGCCGGAGCCGGCGATCAAAAATTCATCCGTCAGGGGATTGCCGTTGGAATCAATATAAAGTCCATAGATATCAAGCCCATTATAGACAGCTTGTGGTTTGAATATGTTGTTTTCTTCTGTTTGCTCAGAAATGGTGCCATTCCTCAAATCTTCCCATATAACAAGGGTTTTTTGAGTGACTGAATCAAAAAGGCCCTTTGGCTTGAATGCGCCCATTGAACTTGTATCCAGTCTTATTTGCCCCGGCTCATCAGTGTTGTCTTCAACCCTTCCGCTTTTGGCTAGCGGGACCATCCAGATGTGGCTCAATACTTCGTAGTTTTCCCTTCGGTCTTCCCAAAATGCCTGGTAACCATCATTAGTAAGTGTTATAGATGGAAAAAACTGATCATAATTATTCAGGCATACTGCTGTTTCGCCTATTGGAGTGAAGGATAAATAAGTGGTTTTTCCGGGTTCACCCGTTGCTTTATTTTTTCCGTCATCAAAATCGAATTTGTAATTCATAGGGGTTGTAAAATCCGAATTTAAGGCCAGGGGGTTATAGATATAAATTACACCAGCCTGATAGTTGCTTCCCAGGGGGCTCATTTCAAAATGCTCATCCTGGCTATATACGCCATCCATATTTTTATCTACGCACAAATCTTTATTTCCGGGAGGATCACCATCTTCATCCTTGTAGAGCACCCTGAATTCAAAATTTGTAGACTCTGTTGACCATTCAGAACTGTCGGGCCTCGCTCCATCTCCAGTGAATCCCGGTTCATTTGTCCAATACAGCTCAGGCCGGGAGCTAACCTTGTTTAATTGAAATGGGCTGTCTTCGGCTGGTTCTCCTACGGCGGTATTGTAATCATCGCTGAAAAAGAACCTGTAATTAAGCATGCCATCACCATCATAAAGGATTTTGCTTTTAGTGTAAGTATAAGTAATGCCATCGGTTTCGACGGTCATGTCGAATTTTTCCGTCCGGTCGTATATCCCATTGTCATCCAGATCTATCCATACCTGAGCTTCATCGGGGTTAAGGGATAAAGAAGATCCATATTTTACTTTAAATGTAAATTGGCTTCCCCCGGGACCGGAATCGGGATTTATCCCATCTTCTGAATAGCTCCCTGAACCAGGCCATGCAAGAACAGGCGGAGGTGGAGGAGAATATGAATAGCCTTTGATATACCAATCTAAAATAAAGGGAATGTCGGAAATTTTTTTGTTAGCTGACCAGACACAGAGAAACTGGTTGTTCTCATCTAGTCCGTTTGAAGCTACAGCAAGGTTGTATGTATTTTCAATATGATTAGGGTCAGAGGTGCCTATTAAAATGCTATCCGAAACAGGGGGATTATCTTCAAGCAATATCCCTTCCTTAGATATCCTTCTGCCGTATATGTTTTCTAAGTCTTTCCACATCACAAAGAAAACCTTCCCATTACTGCCTGCCTCCGGATATCTCTCCTGGGCTTCTTTAGCACTGATCTGAATTAATTCACTATCTAATTTTCCAGCCGGAATCCTTCTCCCATAGATATCTGTATTGAAGCCATACTCATCTCTCCAGCTCTCCCAGACAACCAGAACAATATTTCCTATATTTTCAACAGAAGGATTTAAATGAGAAATGTAATAGTTATTAAAGAAAGGCGGAATGATTTGGATCTGTTGATTTAATCGCAGCTCACTTCCATTATCGACCAAAAATCCTCCAAGAATTTCAGATCGTTCATTCATTAATAAGCCATTCCAGCTTATGAACCATGAAATATCCGGGTTATCGGATTCTTCCAACGGACATAAATCAAAACAAGGTTTTCCCCCATACTTATTCAATGCAATAGTCATGTCTTTAGTCTCTGCATCAATTAAGCTTCCATTCGG
>JBLIRS010000122.1:0-9112 GCA_049472415.1 bacterium
AAGGTGTGTCAATAATCAATGGGACAGAAGAGAACGAAGGCAGGATGGTATTTGAGATGGAGGTGGTTTATGCTGACAGGAACGAGCTTCAAACTGTATTCCTTCAAAAAGCCAATAAGGGCTGGAAAATAACTAAAGTTTTAAAACCGGTTATAATAAAGCCGGCAATTCCTTATTTGAAACAGGTGATAGGGAATCCTTAAAAAATGAAAAACAGATCATTTTATTTCTCAAATTTATCTTCAAGGAATTTAATAAAACGTTGCCAGGATTTTTTGTCCGCATTTTCGTTATAACGCCCCCCGCCAAAAACTGTAAACGCGTGATCCGCACCGCCATAAGTAATCATTTCATGCCGAACCCCGGCAGATTCAAGTTCTTTCGCCAATACGGCAAATTCTTCCATGGGAATAGCTGAATCAGCAGTGCCATGTAGGATCAGGATTTCTCCCCTGGTTTTTGAGTAATCCTGACCTTTTTATTATTTTATGATGCCACGGTCAAGAGGCTGCCAGAAGAGCGTAAGGGATTATCCGATCCTTCTTTACTCGCTGTTCAGGAGGTTTATGGTTTTGTCGCGATTGCCTTGAAAAACGTATAGCAAAAAACACCATCAGTTTCTGCTGTTCTGTATAATCCCTTAATCCCCTCATCAAATGTTTTTCTGTCAATTAAACCAGTTTCAATGGAGGATTCACGCACGCCTTCGATCATTGCCGTAAAGGTGTTCTTCGTGAAGCCTTCTACAAGCCCGGGTTTACTTGAATCAACATAAACCATTCGCGGAGATACATGTATAGAGCCGAAGCCTGCTGCATGTAAAATGGGATATAGCTCCCTACCTATATTGGCATTACCGCCTGCCTTTTTTTGCAGCTCTACCTGGCATTGAATGGCTTTGTGTGCCGCTTCACTATCGGGATAGAAGTAGGTGGATCCATGGTCTCCTTCGATAACAGTGATTGTACCGCCTGTTTTGAGTAGATTTTTCAGACAATTTAGTGCCTCACCCGTCTGTGCCAAATGTTCAAGAACAAAACAAACAAAGATATGATCGAATGATTCCGGCTTAAATGGCAGTTTAAAGATGTCGCCCTGTAGGAAGATTACATTTGTGAATCCTGCTCCCTTGATCTTTTTTTTTGCTTCCGTAACCGAACTCCCTGATATATCAATCGAGATGATATGTGCATAAGGACTATTACCGGCTAATGTTATGGTTTGTGCACCTACACCGCATCCTGCCTCAAGAACCCGGCTCCCTGGCTCATAAAATGTATCAGAATGTAATAACTCGATGAGGGTTGACGCTTGATCCTGTAACCGTATGTTTTCTCTTTGATTATAACCATGAACGTATTTCATGTTTCTTGCATCATCTTTTGATTCTGTTGAACGAATTTTCATAATTATTATTTAATATGTAAAGGTTATGTCGAAAGCTCAGCTTGCCAGGTACCTTTATTTTGATGTTATTTTGTATTAAAAAATTTACTCCATCTAAAATCAGAACCTTGAGAATCACCCGAACGTGAAATATTCATCAGGGATGACAATGAATTATCATCACAATCGTCATTATAATTTTTACCAATCTTCCTGAGCAGGAAAGTTACGTCAGGATAAGAATCGAACCTGACGGGAATATTCTGAGGGGGCCTGACCGACTCCGGGGAAAATCCTTCCGGCATAGCAGTGCTCTCACTTTTTGATGTATTGATGGCTATCCACCTGGAATCAATTTTAACCATAACGAACTGATGACCATTAATTGTCGTTTGACTATCCGTTTTTTCAAGAGCGTTATTGTAATCATCTGCCTTACATGAAACAACGTAGCGCAGGTCTTCCGGAATATCGATCAAACCAAGCGCTTTCACTACTGAAATGAACGCCCTGGCATAATGTGTGCAGCCAAAAGCAGTCTTTGTTCTGATTATTTCATCAGCAGATAGAGCAAAAAACACATCAGCGGGATTTTCCTGCATGAATTTGGAATGCCAACTTTTTATAATTTGTTTCTTTTCGGATGGAAGTCTGAAAGTAATTAGAAATCCAATCTTTAGTTTATTAAATTTATCAAAAAGAATTAAATCACTTGGATTGATTTTGTTTACGTTGATACCTGTCTTCGGATCGATGAGAATATCCGATACTTTAAGTAGCAACGAGAGTTTGTCTTTTTTTGGGTAGGAATCGAGAACAGGTTTCACAGTACCAATTGCATAGTCCATTATATCCGGGGTTATCTTCAGAAGAGATACCTCCTTATCTGCTATGCTTGGAATTGAAAGATATATACTTACAGCGCATGTTACTATTATTAAGAATAATATTTTTTTTGCTTCATGATTCAAAATTATCTCCTCTGTTTATTCCCTCGTGGCTCAACGACTTGATGCTTGCTACCTGTGCGTGGCGAGTCCAGCCATAATATCCGCAAGGATTATCAGGAAGGCTTAAAAGCTCATTAAGCAGTGAATCCGCCTCATTTCGTGAGATTACCTTTAGATTGATAGCTGTTTTCAGACCTTCTTTTGCGGCGATACCGATAAATTCCTTCGCGTCCGGAATTGGTATAACAGGCATTATAAAATGTGACTTTATAATTTGGCGGCTTAACTCTCTATGAAAACCAAACAATTTGTCTCCGATTTCAAAATCCAGTCCGAGTTTTTCGCCCATTTTCAGTAATACTTCATTTATTCTCTCAAAAATGGTTCCCGACGAATAGGTAAACAATGATTTTGCATTAGGTTCTTCGGTAATCAGTATCCCTTTTGATCTTAATATTTCGTGCATCTTTTTCAGGATTTGCTTTGGCTCACGTAGATGCATCAAAAAAAGCCTGGCATAAGCCAAATCAAAAGAATCATCCGGGAGTACCAGTGCCTCTGCTGAAGAAACAATAAACTCGATTCGGTTCTTGCCGAGTTTGGCGCATCGATCTCTCGCTATATTGACCTGTTCTTCACTTGAATCGACTGCAACAATACTTCCCGCCGGGCCAATCTGCTCGGCAATCCATTTAGTCATATTTCCTGTCCCGCACCCAAATTCGATAACTTTAATTCCTTGTGCTAATCCTGCGTCAAGCAAGAACCGCCTGCTATAAGGGCCAAGAATATCATCTAGTCTTTGTAATCTCTCGGAGCCCTTCTGTCCGACTCCCAAAATATAATCGCCCATAGTTTTTCTCTAAATTCTGAATTTTTATTATTAGTTTTTTAGACTATTGACCTAAAGCCATCCTATGACCGCCAAGTGCAAAACCTGCCCATTTGTCCAGCCAGTTTGCTCTGACGCAAAGAATGCTTCAGCATTTGCGATGTCCTCACGTAAATCAGAGAAAGAAGATTGTTGTATATAGCCAGAGAAATTTTTTATTCATTTTTTAATACTTCCTGTCAATTCATAATGGCATGGCTTCAGTCCGTTACACTATTGGCTTATTATGTATTTTCTGTATTTTAATTTTCTGCTATTTAAAAAATACATTATCGCCTTCATGGGGTTAAATTCCTGTAATATAACTAATTACAAGGCTATCAGAAACTTAGAAAAATATCAATAAAGAAAAAGATGTATCCTTCAGATTTATGTTAAAACAAACAACTATATATATAGGGCCAATGACCTTAAAAAGATCATAAAAACATGGACTTTGCATCATTCTTCTCTTCTTGACAATTGAGGTTAAAATGCATATAATTTTAACATACTAAGGAGGTGTATATTATGCGTGCAACACTAAACATATCAGATGATCTCCTTGCCGAGGTGCAAAAAATTACAGGAGAAAAGTCCAAGACAAAGGCGATTACCATTGCCATGAAGGAATTTGTCAGGCAGAAAAAGATAAGGGAGTTGATTTCTCTAAGAGGGAAGATACCGATAAAAGACGTTACTGAAAAATTGGAAAACCTCGAGATTGAGGAGATGGAAGAGAATGATAAAAGATGGCGTAATAGTTGACACATCAATTTTAATTGACTTCCTGAAAGGTTCAGAGAAATATGCTGAGGAAGTCACAACCCTTCTTGTAAAGAACCGTGCAGTAACAACAGGCATAATAATAGCAGAACTACTGCAAGGTATTAAGAATCCAGAGGAAGAACAAAATATTTCTGAACTTATGACCGCAATAAATACTCTGGAAATATCTACTAAACTTTGGATAAAAGCAGGCAAGCTCTCATCTTCTTTAAGAAAAAAAGGCATTAACCTGCCTCTGACAGATGTTGCCATTGCAACTCTTGCACTGGAGTTTAATCTATACGTCTTTACTATGGACAAACATTTCGATCAGATACCAGGGATTCATCTATATAACAACTGAAGCCATGATAATCCTTATCCAATGGAAAAATATAGATTCTTCATTTTAAAAAATCATTATCGTACTTGATTAAGACATAAAAAATCCATCAAAACATAAATTGCAAGTATTCTTTTCTATCAAGCGCCTTCCTCAAATACCTGGTTTGATTCTCTAATTTTTAAATTTATGAATCAATGGCTCATTTTTTTCCCTATGTTGTTTTGACTTTTCCAATTGAGCTGATTCATCAATTAAACCCGTAAAGTCCAATTCTAACTGCGAAAGAAATGTTCTTTTGAGATAGGGTTTTGCTACCAGCTTAATCCTACTCCGAGCTTTATGTCAGGATCTTTATCCGGAAGACCCGATTTGAGCTCGAAAAAGAGCTTCATTCCTTGCTTCAGCGTTGTCTCTATCCCTCCTATCGGATTCAAAGAAATATCAGTATCACTGTCATCTTTGGGGTGATCGTCATCGTAATTGATATAGGTCAATCCCAGACCGCCTCCGAGATACGGCGTCCAAACCCGGAACTTCGAGAAAACGTAATGCACCTCAGCCAACACCTGAAGGACTGTCTGATCATCACCAAAACCTAGCTCCATGGTGGGCCTGAAACGGACATCTTTAACAAACTCTCCCAGATTAAAGTGAACACCGGCATATACCTGATCAGGATCACTGCTCAGACCAGCCCGCACTCCCCATCCTTCCCAACGGATACCCGACATCCCCTGAGCCATTGCCTTTGTCGCGAAACCTGCAAGGATGAACATTATAATAACAACTGTCATATAGATACATTTTTTGCCGCGCATGGATCCCCCTTTATGTTTTGTTGGTTTTAATTATATAAGTGAAAAATTGTAAAAAATTAATATAAAACATATCATCCCATGATGTCAAAAACAATCCCTTTTATTGAAATAAAGGGATATTCCCGAGAGGCAATCATATATATTTTTTTTAAACTTTTCATTGTCAATATTGATTGTTTAGAATGGATTACTATACAAATTCTGGATTATATTTGGGAGAAAAGCAGCAATTCTGATGTTTAAACAAATTTTTTCTATTTAAACATAACAAAAATGGTATAAAAAATGCCATGTTAAAAGTATGTTATTTTTTAATGCAGAATTAATTTTTTAAGATTAAAACTTTATGGAGTTGATTTGCCTTAAAATTTAATAAAATATCAAGGGCTTGCTTTTTCTATCAACTACTAAATTAGAAAAAAAGGAGATGATCAAATGGAGTAATTAAAAAAATAATTGTAATTTTATGATATGTAATCTGTTAAGGGAGCTAAGTGAGAAATGAAAAAGGTCATATTGATATTAATTGTTTTTTCTTTATTATCCTTTGTCTCTTTGGTAAATGCATCCAATATTATATATACAAATGGATTCAATATCTTATATAGTAGTTTGTCTATTGGTGGAGTTTCAGATGCACAGGATTTTCTGTTTGATTCAGCCCTCGGAACCCTGGAAGAAATAGTTGTAGAAACATATTCATATGGCAGGTTTTTTTATATGTCGGTCGATCCCCCTCCATATTGTAAATATGTTGATTGGTTAGCATTTTATTATATAAATCAATATATTTTAAAAGTTGAAAATACAAATTCAGGGTCAAGAATGCATCAGGAATCCGATTTTGGCCCTGGTGATAATTTATGTTCATTCAATGGTAATGGTATGGCAAAAATAAGCGCAGGGACCTGGGAATCTTCAAGGGAAGAGTATTATGATCCCAATATTTTTTCTTTTTTTACCTTAAAAGAAAATGATACTTCTGTTTACCTTACAAGTGTAATTAATGAAGTTTATCCTGATACTATATATGATGATTTACATAAAAAATATGATTTTTTGGGTGGCTTTTTCGAAGGTGGCGCAATGACTGTTTATTATTTTTATACCCCGGTCCCGGAACCATCAAGCTGTGTTCTTCTTTTCTTCGGCGTTTTAGGACTGGCCGCTATAAGGGGAAAGAAAAAAAAGACATCCATTTAAACCAGGGAATGAAATGGGATGATATTAAGAAGAGTTGTTTAGCATGTTTGGTCTTCAACTAATAAACCAGCTCCGTACCTAACCACTGACCAATCCCTGTTTTCCCAAGTGGTATGATGGTGTTCGATACGAATAGGGTTTATATAACCTTTTTTGTTTTTAAACTAATAAACTAACTCCGTCCCTTAAGGGGTATTCGTCCCTTAAGGGGTATTGAGGAGGGCTCTGTAGGCATAGACTTCTCCCCATCCGTATTCCTGGTCCCAGCCGACTGCACCCAGATCAGTCGCGGTGGTCTCAAGGATATTTGTCACCTGAAGCGGTGTTAACGCAACCGTGCTTTTGCTGATCACAAGGGCAGTCACACCCGATGCAAGCGCGCAGGCAGGGGATGTGCCTTCCATAAATTCATAATAGAAGGAGGTAAAATTTACTCCATCATGCCTTTGCTGTAAAATTCCGTCACCGTATCCATCAAAATTCTGGTCCAGAGTAACGTTCCCTCCGGGGGCTACGAGATCCAGCTCTGCCCCGTAATTTGAATAAGGTGCCCTGGTTTGATCATACTGAACTGCGCCTACTGAAATACATTCCGGGTAGGCTGCCGGATATTCCGGCACGGTTGATCCGGCATTTCCGGATGAACCCAGTAGCGTCAATCCCTGGCCATAGGCGAATACCACTGCCGCCTGCTCCGTGGCGGATATCCCAACCCCTCCGAGGCTCAAATTTATAACCCTTGCCCCATTATTAGCTGCAAAATATATACCGTCGGACTCATCCGCAATAGTGACATCTCCCAGGCTATCCATGACCTTTACAGGCATTATAGTGGAGGAAAATGCCACTCCTGCCACGCCCAATAAGTTGTTTGTGGTTTGTGCGATACAGCCGCACATATGGGTTCCATGCCCGTAATCGTCGTCAGGAAATGCGTCTGCGTTTACAAAGTCCCAGCCCGGAGTAAATAAAGTGCCTGCAAGGTCCGGGGCCTGAGCATAAGGCGCGGCAGTACGGTATGCAACGCCGGAATCGAGCAGCGCTACAATTGTTCCTGTTCCTGTGTTTATGTCCCACGACAGGGGAGTGGCCAGGTGGGGCCAGGGAAGATGCCATTGATATATGTAATAAGGATCATTTGGGATCAGTTGGGCACGCCTGTAATAATTAGGCTCTGCATAAAGCACGGATGGTTCCATTGAAAATTGCTCCGCGGTGTCACGAACACTTTGAAAGGATGAGAGCGCTATGAGTGTAAATCCTCCATAGGTGCTTGTTCGTATTTCAGTGCAGTTATGCTTGCCAAGCACTGCCATCCTTTCCTGTGCAGGGACTCCGGGACGGAACATAATAATCAACTGGCGGTTAACATATGATGGAACGATTGAGCTGTTAGTGCCCCATCTTTGACTGGCCGTAGCCCCTACCCTTAATTGACCTGTTTCTATACCGGTTCCCATACCGGGAACTGCCGCGGATATGGGGGTTGTCTCTTTGCCTATCCTCCATTGAGGGTCTGGTCGTAAATAGGCGCTGGCAAGGGTGGAATTGTTGTAAAGGGTGTACATTGACGCCGGATTTGCGGGTGTATAAAAGGGTAATTGAGAAGTCAGGGGTAAGTTATAGGCACTATTATAGGACCTGTAAGGTGAAAATCCGAAGCCTCCGAAATTAGGATAGAAGGATACAGGATAATTTGTATTGGATTGGGCGAATCTTGGGTATAGGTTTGGGTATGGGTATTGGGGTGAAATAGCACCTCCCGGAAATACAGGACTAAAATAAGGTATCTGCTGCCATGGGGACTGAAAGAATGGCGGATAAGGTGAAAAGTATGCATGGCTAAAGGTTATCCTTAAAATAAGAAGTGAGAAAAGTATTATGGTTGATAATAGAAAGATTAGAAGATAGTAACGTAGATCCTTTACTTCGGCCCTTGTAATCATATCGATACCCCACCTTAAATATTCTTTTGAATTTGAATCAAACATCCGTGACTCTAAGAGTCACAAATAACCGTGCAAATCTATTTTCAAAGTAAAAAAGTAAAATGCAATAAAATAATATGGTAAAATTTTAATATTTTCTCAAATAAAAATAATTTTCCAGTGGCCTTTTAGATATTATACAAACTATACAAATAGTATATCAAATTATATAAATAGAATCTCTAAATATCAGACGAAGGTATGGACATACTCCTTACTGTAGTGGTTTTGGTAAACACTAATTAAAAC
Organism: bacterium; assembly: GCA_049472415.1. Classification (GTDB taxonomy): domain Bacteria; phylum SZUA-182; class SZUA-182; order DTGQ01; family JAFGSM01; genus JBLIRM01. The sequence goes on from JBLIRS010000122.1 coordinate 8,580, forward strand.
CCAGAGGGAGACCGCTCTGGTCATAGTAATAAATAGAACCATGCCATGCCCAAGGGACTGAATGGGTCAAAAGGTTCGGAAGAAAAGAAAATCCACAGGGTGCGGTATTTATGGGATGTAAAAAATTGTTGTGGGCATAATCTCCCTGATGGAGGGTATTTATCAAGAACTGGCTTTGGGTATCACCAAATAATGAGCCATAGATGGCGCTGGTGCCATACCGATATCCGAAAAGATTATAAAGCGTAAAGCTTGAAAGCCAGGGGAACTGCTGCCAGGATTGATAATAGGGCAGGATTGTCTTGCTTTGTTTTTTTTCAGGTTGAGTGGAGGGAGTATCACAGGAATCGCCTGTATTATCTCCGTCTGAGTCCGCCTGGTCAGGATTCGGGTAGTCAGGACAATTATCGCATACATCCCCTACTCCATCTCCATCTCCCACATCTTCCTGATTCTTGCTGCAGTATCCACCAGTCCCGCATTCGGTTTCATTTGCACCGCCGACGGTGCAGGGATCCCCTGCGTTGGTACCC
>JBLIRS010000123.1:0-9097 GCA_049472415.1 bacterium
CTTTATTTGCTTAAAAAAGGCCGATCTTCCATCCATCTCTGAGGCTGTCAGGACAAGAATTGTGTCCTTGGCCGGTCTATCCGTATAACGCAGAATAAGGTCCTTATCATCTGTTTTTAAACGGCCCGTTAATTGATAGGTTATTACCCTCTTTGATTTACCAAAGGGTATACTGGATGCTAGCTGTATCAGTTCATCGATGGTAACCTCATCTCCGTACAAATGGTGATATTGAAATTTATCCGCTCCGGGGCCGAGGAATGAAGACTCAATTTTGTTGCAGGCCTCTCTGATCAGGAATTCTTCCTGTCCGTAAAGAAGGTATACCGGGTCTGTTTCCCCCTTTTCTATCCTCGTCCGGAATTCTTCCTTCTTTAATAACATGACATGTTTGTCCCCATAAATTGATCCATTGCCTTTTTCGTCATCCTTTCTATGGCACGCTTCAGAGCTTCCCGTTCGGCGCGCTTGCTATCCCCCAAATCATAGGGGGCAATATAATAGATTTCCTCCTCCCGAAGCCTGGGGATTACAAGAAGGTTTTCTTCAGTACCTTTGGTCCGGCCCTCGTTGTTTGAGATCGAAGAGGGCATCGGGCCATTTCCTTTTTTTTCACATGAAAAGCTTGCGTCAATAATAAGTTTATATTCCAGAGGATCTTGTGCAGAGTCATAAGTATAAGGTATCTGTGATTGAAAGGAAAGTATCTCGCCGGAAATCGTAACGTCAGGATTGTCACATTGACAGATTTTTACCCAGGGCCAGTTGATCAATTCCATGATTACGAAATCAGTTACCCTCCAGTCCAGTTCCGGATAAAGTGTCCTGTTTTTAAATGGCTTTACTGAAATGATGACCGGAGCGCTGTTTTTTGAATCAGGCTTTATGACACGATAGCCGCAACCTGTAAACAAAAATCCAATAAAAGTAATAATAAATATCCAATTTAGCAATCTCTGGTCATTGATCATAAAAAGGCCCTTTTTATAGTATAACAGGGGCTTACATATGAAAACGTGTATATCAAACCACTATATTAACGAGCTTGTTTTGTACAATAATGATCTGTTTAACGGATTTTTCACCAATCCATTCCCTGATCTTTGGGTCGCTCAATGCGGCCTGTTTTATCTCTTCATCCGGTGAATCGGCAGGGAGCGTCAATCTGCTGCGGACCTTTCCGTTTACCTGGATTACTATCAGTACCTCATCCTTCTGGGCAACCTGAGGATCAAAAACCGGCCACTGATGATCAAATACGGAAAAATCCTGACCCGTCTCCTTCCACATCTCTTCGGCTATATGTGGTACAAAAGGGGCAAGAAGGAGTATAAGGGAGTGCATTGCCTCCCTGACGGCGAAAAGGTCCCCGTTTTTTTTGCTCGAATCCTCTGCAGGGAGGCGGGATAATATCTTCAAAATATCCATTGTATAGAGCTGGTTAATCATCTCCATAATGCTGCTTATTGCTGTGTTAAAGTGAAGACGTTCCTCGATATCGACTGTTACTTTTTGTATAGTAATATGAGTCAGTTGGCGAAGCTTTTTATTAAAACCCGACACATCCTTTGACATTTGTGCGTTTGAAAATTGCATTTTCAGGTCAGGTCTGGAATTAATTATATTCATAATACCTAAAATGAGCCTCCAGCATCTTCCGAGGAATCTGTAGCACCCTTCAACGCCCTGATCGCTCCAGTCAAGGTCTTTATCCGGAGGCGCTGCAAATAAACAAAAGAGGCGAACAGTATCAGCGCCGTATTTTCCTATCATGTCATCAGGATCCACTACATTCCCTTTTGATTTGGACATCTTTGCGCCGTCTTTAATGACCATCCCCTGGGTCAGAAGATTGGTAAAGGGCTCCTTGAATGAGACGAGCCCGAGATCATTCAGGACCCTTGTAAAAAAACGTGCGTAAAGAAGATGGAGAACGGCATGTTCAATGCCTCCGATATATTGATCAACAGGCATCCAATACTCAACAGCTTTGCTGTCGAATGGAGAGAAATCCCAGGACGGTGAGGCATATCTCTCAAAATACCATGAGGATTCCACAAAGGTATCCATTGTGTCTGTTTCTCTTTTTGCGTCTTGTCCGCATTTTGGACATTTACAATCGACAAACTCCGGGAGGTTAGGCAGAGGTGACTTGCCATCCTGGGGAAAGGAAATATCTCTGGGAAGCCTGACAGGAAGGTCTTCATAAGGTACAGGGACCACTCCGCATATGTTACAATATATCATGGGGATAGGGTTACCCCAGTAACGCTGCCTGGATATACCCCAATCTCTAAGTCTGTAATTGGTGGTTCTGCGTCCGATTCCCCTTTCCTCTATATAGTCGGCTATCTTGTCCATGGCTTTTGTGTTTATAAGCCCGTCAAACGGGCCGGAGTTTACCATAATACCCTGCTCGGTATAGGCCTGCGTCATTTCTTCCTCTTTCATGTTTTTATCAGGGGGCTGAATGACGATCTTAAGCGGTATATTATATTTTTGTGCAAATTCAAAATCTCTTTGGTCATGTGCAGGGACTGCCATTATAGCGCCGGTGCCATACTCCGGCAAGACAAAATTTGCCACAAATATGGGTATCTTATGACCCGTTAAGGGATTTATGCAGTAAGCTCCTGTAAAAATCCCTTCCTTTGATACATCTTCCGAAGTTCTTACCGTCTTGTCCTGCATGGATACATGTTGTGCAAAGGACCTTACCTCCTGCTCCTGAGGAGTCCCATGGCTCAATTCCTCGACCATGGGGTGTTCCGGAGCAATTGACATAAATGTCGCCCCATATATGGTGTCCTGTCGTGTCGTAAAAATTCTGAGAGATCCTTCCCTGGCAGCAAGAGGGAAGTCTATTTCCAGACCGCAGCTTTTACCTATCCAATTCCTTTGCATGGTCACAACCTTTTCAGGCCAGCCTGTCAGGGAGTTGCATCCGGAAAGCAGATCATCGGCATAATGGGTAATCTTCAAAAACCACTGACTGAACTCTTTTGGAGTAACCAATGTGTCACAGCGCCAGCAACGCCCGTTTTCCACCTGCTCATTGGCAAGAACTGTCTGGCAAGTGGGGCACCAATTGACAGGGGCCTCTTTTTTATACGCCATGCCCTGTTCGTACATCTTCAAAAAAAGCCATTGTTCCCATTTGGCATAAATTTCCGAACAGGTTGGGAGTTCTCTGTCCCAGTCATAGCTATAACCCATTCTTTTTAGCTGTTTTTTCATAAAATTTATGTTATCCTCCGTCCATTTCGCCGGATGGACGCCATGTTTAATAGCGGCATTTTCCGCAGGCAGGCCAAACGCGTCCCAACCCATGGGATGGAGCACATTATAACCCTGCATAATCCTGAAACGGGCCATCAGATCTCCGATTGAATAATTACGGACATGTCCCATATGGATCTTTCCGGAAGGATAAGGAAACATCTCGAGAAGATAGTATTTTTTCTTTTTACCACCTTCACTGACTTGATACTTTTTCTCTTTTTCCCAAAGATTCTGCCATTTCGGCTCAATTACGGCTGGCTTGTATGAGCTTATCTGTCCCTGCATTTTGACTCCGTATAAAAGAAACAGACCTCATAATTTATAATTGAGGCCTGTTTATGTGAATAAAATTTAATAATTAAGATCTTTTGATATATCGGGCTATTATTTACGTTTTTTTATTAAAGCACCTTTTTGATCATCTCTTCGAGAGTTGATTTTGGAACCACCCCAACTAATCTATCCAATTCATTACCTTTTTGAAAAAGAATGAGGGTGGGAATACTTCGAACATTATAGTTATTGGGAGTTTCCATATTTTCATCAACATTCATTTTTACGATCTTTATCTGTCCTGTATATTCCTTTGCCAATTCTTCAACTACAGGGGCAATGGTTTTGCACGGTCCACACCAGGATGCCCAAAAATCTACCAGAACAGGGATTTTGGATTGCTTTACCTCTTTGTCAAAGTCTTCGTCTGTTATTTTTACTGCCGCTTCTTCTGCCATATTATCTTCTCCTTTTTATTGAGATACCATCCTCCAGTTTTAATTTAAGTATTTTGTTCTTTTTTGATAACTACTCAAAGCTATATGGTTTTCGGATAATGCAAATTGTATATTTCAAAATGAAAAATGAAAATTTAAGGAATACATTATTTTGTATTTTAAAATTTGCATTTTGCAATTTTTAATTTTTCTCAAGATCCCGTCGGGATTTTGAGAGTTTGCCCTTTTCTGTCCTAACTGATTGATTATGTTTGAGCTATAAATAAATAATACGCCAATTATCAATGCCTTGTCAAGACACAATCAGAGTTAATGGGCCCGAACGATATCTTTAACCTTCATTAAACGGGTAAGATTGGATCGCTCCATCTCTGACAGGCGCATTGTTATATGCTTAATCGTATCCTGAAGATTGGGAATTAGAATATATTCGAGGGCGTTGACTCTGCGTCTTGTCTTTTCTATCTCTTCGGCAAGGAGTTCAATGCTTTTCTCTGTCTGTGCCAGTTGAATCATCAGCGGAAGGGCTTCCGTCAAAAGGGACAATGACTTATCAAGATCTGAGGGGGTGTTGGAAAATCCGTATGTGTATAATACATCCGGCATTGATTTTAATTCCAGCTTTGGCGCCTTGATATTCATTATAGAGTAAGTGGATACACTTACTTCCATTGGCTTTTTGCTCCCCATAAAGGCTTCTTCCAGGAATTCTTTTCTTGTAACAGCCCTTGAAAGAATAAAGGACTGAAAGGCTCCCGCAAGCTTTTCCTCTGATATCTGGCGCAGTTTTCTGTAACCTTTGATCATATCCATAAACCTGCGCATCAGTTCATCCTGTTTGTCTTTTAAAAGCTTGTGCCCTCGCCTGGCTATAACAATCCTCTTTTTCAGGCGCAAAAGCTCCATCCGCGTGGCATTCGTTTCGATCTTCATTTAATTAATCCTGTTTTTTTAATTTATTAAGAAACAGAAGCAGATGCCTCTTGTTTCTCCGTTTTTGGCATATATTTCTCAATGTATTGATCTTTAACCCTCTTCAGCTCCGATTTTGGAAGCATAGACAAAAGCTCCCATCCTATGGACAAGGTTCTTTCAATGCTGCGGTCTTCGTAGGATCCCTGTCTGATAAATCTATCCTCAAACTGGTTGGCAAATTCAAGGAAGATCTTATCCGTTTCGCTCAGTGCCGCCTCACCAAGTATCACCGCTAGTTCTGCGGCCTCTTTCCCTCTGGCATACGCGGCGAAAAGCTGATTCGACCATCCCGCATGATCTTCCCGTGTTTTTCCTTCTCCCATTCCCTTATCTCTTAAGCGGGAAAGACAGGGAAGCACGTCAATAGGCGGGAAAATCCCTCTTCTGTGTATCCCCCGGCCGAGAATAATCTGTCCTTCCGTGATATATCCTGTCAAATCAGGGATTGGATGTGTTTTATCATCCTCAGGCATGGTCAGGATAGGTATCTGTGTAATAGAACCCTTAAGACCTTTTATCCTGCCGGCCCTTTCATATATGGTCGAAAGGTCCGTATAAAGATATCCTGGATAGCCTCTCCGGCCCGGGATTTCTTTCCTGGCTGCTGATACCTCTCTCAGGGCTTCACAATAATTGGTCATATCTGTGAGGATAACAAGGACATGCATGCCCTTCTCAAAGGCCAGATATTCCGCCGCAGTCAGCGCCATCCTGGGTGTCGCTATTCTCTCTCCGGCAGGGTCGTTTGCCAGGTTAATGAAGAGCACGGCCCGGTCTATGGCCCCGGTCTTTTGAAAATCCGTCCTGAAGTAATCGTACTCTTCAAAGGTAATGCCCATAGCGCAAAAAACAACAGCAAACTCCTCTTCTTTTCCGAGTACCTTTGCCTGACGGGCTATTTGAACAGCCATCTGATTGTGAGGCAATCCTGAACCGGAGAAGATAGGAAGCTTTTGGCCCCTTACCAGTGTGTTAAGTCCGTCAATGACGGAAATTCCGGTCTGGATAAACTCCAAAGGATAATCCCGGGCATATGGATTTATAGGTGATCCGTTTATATCCACCATCTTTTCGGGTAATATCTTGGGCCCCCCGTCAATAGGACGGCCCAGGCCATCAAAGATCCTCCCGAGTAAATCTATTGATACCGGCAGGTCAACACCTTTACCCAGAAACCGGACGCGTGTGTCGTGTATATCGACACCTGTGGAGGTCCCAAAAAGCTGAAGCATGGCAATATCCTGATTCACTTCCAGGACCTTTCCGAGTTTTATCTCTCCCGATGGAAGCTCCACTTCGACCAATTCCTCGTACGTAACACCTTCCACCTTTTTTACAAACATCAATGGACCATAGATTTCACCTATAGTTCTGTATTCTTTAAACATCGGGCCTTTCTCCGTTTATTGTTTAAACCTGAACATTTTTCTGTAATCCATTTACCTGGTTTACCAAATCCTTCTCATAATCATGAAATTTTTCCAAATTCTTCTCATCAAGTAATTTCATACGGACAATATTCTCCCATATCGGGAGTTTTATTAATTTTTCAAGTTGGATTCCTTTGCCTATGGCTTCTCTGAAAATGGTTTCCATCTTCAATATCAGACCCAGCATCAAGTATTGTTTTTTCAGAGAGGTATAACTATCCTCTTCCACAAAGGCATTTTGATGAAGAAAATCCTCGCGTATGCATTTTGTAATCTCCAATGTAAGCTGATCATCGGCAGAGAGCGCATCCTTTCCTACAAGACGAACGATTTCCTCAAGTTCTGCCTCTTTTTGCAGCATTCCCATGGCCTTTACCCTGTTTTTCTTCCAATCTTCACCGGTCTCCTTTGCAAAATCCTCCTCCAGTGAATCATGGTAAAGTGAATAACTCTGTAACCAGTTAATGGCAGGAAAATGCCTTTTATAAGCCAGCTTGTCATCAAGGCCCCAATAAACCTTGACAATCTTTAATGTCCCCTGAACAACCGGATCGGACAGGTCTCCTCCCGGAGGTGAAACAGCGCCTACCGCTGTTAGTGAACCCTGGCGATCATCCGTCCCCATTGTAACGACCCTGCCGGCTCTTTCATAGAAATCCGCCAGACGTGTAGCCAAATAAGCAGGATAACCCTCTTCCCCCGGCATCTCTTCCAGTCGCCCTGACATCTCCCTTAATGCCTCAGCCCAGCGGGAAGTAGAATCAGCCATCAGTGCCACGTCATATCCCATATCCCTGTAGTACTCAGCAATAGTAATCCCGGTATAAACGGATGCCTCACGTGCTGCAACAGGCATATTTGAGGTATTGGCAATAAGCACCGTTCTTTTTATGAGTGGCTCGCCGGTTCTTGGATCTTTTAGCTCGGGAAACTCCATCAACACATCCGTCATCTCGTTTCCTCTTTCTCCGCAGCCGACATAAACGATTATGTCGGCATCCGCCCATTTGGCAAGCTGATGCTGAACAACGGTCTTCCCTGAACCGAAGGGGCCCGGTACGCATGCAGTACCGCCCTTTGCAACAGGAAAGAACATATCGATGACCCTCTGTCCTGTGCCAAGAGTCAGGGTCGGGGGCAGTTTCTCTCTGTAAGGCCTTGGTATCCGGACAGGCCATTTTTGTATTAATGACAGATCTTTCACATTGCCGCTATTTGTCTTTATTTTACCTATGGGTTGAGTAACCGTATAGGTGCCTGATTTTATCTCGAGTATCTCACCGTTTAATCCCGGTGGGACCATGATCTTATGGTCAACGAGTATAGACTCCTTAACCGTGCCTAATATATCGCCTTCAGACACTTTTTGGCCGGATTTGGCAACAGACTGAAAATCCCACTTTTTCGTTCGGTCAAGGGCCGGAACATCAACCCCTCTGGTGACCAGATTCCCAATCTGGTCATATATGACATTGAGAGGCCTTTGAATTCCATCAAAAATCGATTCAATCAAGCCCGGTCCAAGCTCAACGCTTAAGGGCCAACCGGTAGACTCGACAGGGTCTCCAGGACCAAGCCCGCCTGTTTCTTCATAAACCTGTATCGAGGCAAGATTCCCTTTTAATTCGACAATCTCACCAATCAGTCTTTCCTTGCTGACTCTGGCCATATCATACATCTTGGCATCCTTCATATCGTCAGCTATGACCAGCGGACCGGATACCTTGATTATTTTCCCAGCCATAATTATATCCTCTCCTGTTCTATTTTTTCTCTTCCTTAAAAATGTCCGTACCCAGGGCCTTTTCCACCATCTTTCTGATCTTTATTGTTTCCATATTAAGACTTCCCTTGTGAGATGGTATTATGATAAGTATAGGGAGCAAGGGAGCCTCTTTTTTGATCTTTTCAAGCTCCGTATTTATCCTAGAAGCCAAATCATCAGTAAGATAAATGGCAGCATATCCCTGTTTTTTAAACATCAAATCCTTAACCGCCTCTAAAGCATCCGAAGGATTATCCTTAGGATAGCAATCCAGCCCAAGGGCTTTAAATCCAAGAATACTATCACGGCTGCCAATTATAGCTAGTCTGTCAAACATAGGTCTCTCTTAATCTTTCCTTTATCAGGGTTTCTTCAAGGGTATTTGATTTACCCACGTAGAGGATTCTTAGATTTTTTATTTCAAACTCCTTGGCCAGCATATAACCAATCAATGGCTCTACCCCGAAAGCCCTCTGCCTTGTTTGTCGAAGATATGAAATGATAAGGTTATCCATACCCGTTTCAATCATTGCGGAATCCCCGGAAGCAAAAAGGGGCTTTAGCTCTGAATATGAAGAATTTTCTATAATTTTTTGCATAATTTCTTCCAGTTGCCCTTCTTCATAAAGATAAAATTTTTTTTCATCAATATTCCCACCCGGGATAAAGGATCGTTCAAAAAGGTTATCAGCACCCTTAAATCCATTGATTCTACTAAAACTCCTTAGATTTATCATGTCTATCATCATGATGATAAGATGTATGAGAAACTCATTTCCGCTTCTTTTTGTCTCTTGTGAAAGATAAAGATATAATGCACGGTCAATGATAAAATCTATTTCATCTCCCCTTTTTTCATTTTCCGTATCTGCGGTCAGGATTTTTTCAACAGCCTCTTTGAAAGGAAGTGGGAG
>JBLIRS010000124.1:0-9067 GCA_049472415.1 bacterium
CATTCCGGATCATAAAGCCATGGTTGATCGTATCCATGAACTGGACGGAAAGATAATTCTTCAAATCGCACATTGTGGAAGGCAGACTTTGTCAAAAGAAACCGGAGCACCGCCTCTTGTTGCACCGTCCTCAATCCCTTGCGGTTTCTATAAGGAAAGGCCCAAAGCGCTAACAGAACCTGAAATCCTCCAAATCGTAAAAAATTTTGCCCTGGCAGCGGAAAGGGCAAAAAAATCCGGGTATGACGGGGTTCAAATTCATGGTGCCCATGGCTATCTTTTATCCACCTTTTTATCCCGTCATGCCAACAAACGGACGGATAAATGGGGTGGAAGCGTAGAAAACAGTTTCAGGATTGTCGGCGATACAATCCGTGCTGTAAGAGAGGCAGTAGGTCCTGATTACCCGGTATTAATCAAGATCAATTCCTATGAGCGCGCAAAAGATGGGATAAAACCGGATGAATGCTGTCAGTTTGCCAGGTTGATTGAAAAAACAGGATGCTGCGATGCTATCGAAATCAGCGGAGGGACCAATGAGGGCGGTTTTATTATGGCCCGAGGGGACTTCCCTGCAGACGGTATTTTGAAATATTTGCGTCCCTACTGTGATATGAATAGAATTTCTAAATTTTTTGTCAGGTATTTTGTTGCTCCATTTGTAAGGTTATCCCAACCAGGATTTACACAGGGCTATAATCTACAGGCAGCCGCTATGGTTAAAAAGGCCGTGTCTCTGCCTGTCATTACAGTTGGAGGAATGAGAGAAAAAGGATTTATGGATTCAGCTATTAAGGAGGGCAAAACGGATTTCGTTTCCATGGCAAGACCTTTGCTCCTGGAGCCTGACCTCGCCGACAAATTTAAACGGGGAGAGAGCGAGATATCCCAGTGTGACAATTGCAATATCTGTGTCATAGCGGTAGACACAGTACCGATAAGGTGCCATAAAAACGAATTCAAATAAAATGGCTTCGGTTGCCATATTCCTTCCAATTAAGGAATTTTAACGATATAATCTCAACAGGAGGTAAGTCATGGTACAGGTAGATCTGCCAGGTGCTTTTGCTATTGGCCAGATCCTTGCGATTTTGAGCAGGGGATATCTTAAAGGAGAGAACTCAAAACTCGACCATAAATTAATGGGCCCTCTGAATTGGTACCTCACTTTCATGTTTGCCCCGGTAGGAATGTTTTTGCTTGTCGGCTGGCCGGGATGGGAATGCATGTACTGGTGGAAATGGGTTGAAAGGCCTATGTTTAATCCCTTTATCGCTTTTTTTTACGTCCTTTTCTATATGTCAATGGTAGCCATCGGAAACTTCAGTTTTATACTGGCACATCATCTTTATCTCAGAGGGAAAGAAAAGGTTGTGAATGCCCTTGCCTTGATTGGAATAATCGGGACAATTCTTCCTTTTTTTCTATGGCCTTTAACATGGCTTCATGTGGGGACTTACTCGCAGTATCATGCAGTGCCCCGCGAAACAGGCAATATGTTCAAGACCCCTTCTTTTTTCTTTTCATGGCTTATTATCATGGGCTATTTTGTGATCGGAACAGTAGTATTCTGTATTTGGATCAAGAAGAAATCAGCAAGGATCGTTTTAAATGATTTCTAAATTAACTTGCTAGTAGAAGCATCCTGATCGATGCCTTCTACGTTTTTGGGGAAAAATAAAATGTCATTCAAATTACGTTTTCTGGGGGCCGCACAAAATGTAACCGGGTCCTGTTATTTTCTTAATGCCGCGGGTGTCCGGTTGCTTGTGGATTGCGGAATCTACCAGGAGAGGAACCTCAAGGAACGTAACTGGGCGCCCTTCCCTGTGGATCCAAAAAGTATAGACCTTGTTCTCTTGACACATGGTCATCTGGACCATTGCGGACTTTTACCAAAGCTGGTGAAGGAAGGTTTCAAGGGAAAGATCTATTGTACACACCCCACAAAGGATATTGCCAGGATCGTATTACTTGATTCCGCCAAAATTCAGGTGGAGGATGCCGCGTTCAAAAAAAAGCGGCATGAGATGGAAGGGAGAAGCGGCCCATATCCTGAAATTCCGCTTTATACAGACATCGATGCGCAAGCGTGTTTTCCGCTTTTTTCCCCGGTTAATTATGAAATGCCCGTAAAAATAGGAAACGGACTCAGGATTTCCTTTCATGACGCGGGCCACATTCTGGGATCTTCTATGATTAAAATCCGGGTACCTGCCGGCAACTCCGAAGATCGTTCAATCATATTCTCCGGAGACGTCGGGCGATGGAATGCACCTATCCTCAGGGACCCGACATTGTTTGAGGAATCGGATTACATAATTACTGAATCTACTTACGGGAATAGACTTCATAAAGATAATGCCAGCATCCCGGCAGATCTGGCCAATATCGTCAACAAAACCCATTCAGCCGGAGGAAATATCGTAATTCCGAGTTTTGCGGTGGAACGTACTCAGGAACTTCTATTTTACCTGCATGGGCTCCTTCGTGAAGACAAGATCCCCCATCTTCTGGTATTTCTTGACAGCCCTATGGCCATACGCGTAACCGAAGTCTTCGGACGGCACCAAAACCTCTTTGATAAAGAAACCCTTGAAATGATACGCCGGGGTGAACATCCCTGTGACTTCCCGGGACTCTTCATGTGTAGGACAATGCCAGAGTCAAAGGCAATAAATCACGTTAAAGGTACCGTAATAATTATCGCGGGTTCGGGCATGTGCACCGGTGGCCGGATCAAGCACCATTTGATCAACAATATAAGCAGGCCGGAAAGCACAATCCTTTTTGTAGGATATCAGGCGAAAGAAACCCTGGGGCGGAGTATTCTGGAAGGAGCAAAGGAGGTCCGTATCCTTGGTCAGCAATGCAAGGTCATGGCAGAGATCCGGAAAATCAACGGTTTTTCAGCTCATGCTGACCGTGACGAGCTTGCGGGATGGGTTTCCAATTTAAAACGCCCTCCCAAACATGTATTTGTGACCCATGGAGAGCCTGAGGCGGCCTCTGCTTTTGCTTTACACATAAAGGAAAAGACGGGGTGGAATGTGTCTGTCCCTTCCTACCTGGAAGTTGCAAATCTCGAATAATACACATTTATTTCCTGATGATTCTCACTCTACGGACACTCCTTGCGTTGGCATCCAGCACAACTATCCTGAGGAATTCCGTTTGAATAAACTCACCCCGCTTAGGTATTCTCTCTATAAGTGAGAGTATGTATCCGGCGATAGTTTTATAATCTCCGAATGGTATGGACATATTATAGGCATGATTTATCAACTGAATCTCTGTTTTCCCGTCGCATTCAATAACATTATCGCTGATTTGTCGAATGATCCCCTCTTCTTCCCTATCCTTTTCATCCCAGATATCCCCGAGGATTTCTTCAATCAAATCCTCAATGGTTACCAATCCTACAATTCCGCCATATTCGTCAACCACGAAAACCATAGTTGTTTTGCAATTCCTGATATCCCGCAGCAGGGAATGGACCCGCTTCGATTCAGGTTCGAGACACACGTCTCTCCTTATGTATGAAGCAATTGTTTCCAAGGGTTTTTCAGCATATAGCACATCAAGCACATTAACAATACCGATAATGTTATCCACCCTGTCTTCATAAACAGGGATCCTGGAATACCCCGATTCGGATACCGTCCTGTAGAATTTATCCAAACTTGCATCTTTTGGTAGAGCTACTATGTCAATGAGAGGGGTCATCACCTTTTCTATTGTCATGTTTTCCAAATCCAGGACACTGTTAATCATCTGTAACTGCTCTTTTTTAAGGACCCCGTCTCTGGCACCCATCTGGGCCAGAAGTTTAAGTTCCTCCCGCATGCTGCGCAATTTCGCGTCGTTTTCTTCCTTGTCCGCGAACCTGACAATACTATTTGTAATTGTAGTGATAACTTGCACAAAAGGTCGAAGCACGAATCCTGAAATCTGCAAACCTATGGCGCTTCGCAATGCGAGGGAGTCGGCTTTGGCGCGGAATGTCGTCTTTGGGATAATCTCGCAAAAGACAAGGATTAAAAAGGTCATGACAATGGTATTCACAAATTCCTGCCATCCTTCCATACCGGGTAAAAGATAACTGACAACACGAAGTCCCGCCACACCTGCCGCTGTTGACATCAGGTTTGTTCCCACAAGCAAAATCCCAAGCATCTTGTCAGGTTCCTGCCAGAGTTTCTTGATGATAAGGGCCTCCGGATTCTCCTGATTGGCAAGGACTTCTATCTTTGCCTTGGAAGCCGAAACTATCGCAGTCTCTGAGCCGGCATAAAAGGCCCTCAGAAAAAGCGATAAAATCAGTAAAAAAGAAAAAGCAATTATGGAAAATCCCTTCACCTGGGGACTATTGTTTGCTCCCGCTGCCCCCATAAGATGAATACAAATAAAGAGCAGAAGGAGCAACTTTCCGGGCTTTCCTTTTTTTTCCGGTTTGCTTTGTTTAAAACGGGCCCTTACAAGGTCAACCCGTGCACCGTCCATTCTTACAACTTCAAATTCTACTTTATTTGATGTGTCTGTTATTATGTCCCCTTCACCCGGTATTGATCCAAATAAGCTCAGGACATATCCACCGAGCGTATCTGCCACTGAAAGATCGAGCTTCAGCTTCATGCGCCTGTTCAAACCGCGCAGGCTTACAAATCCGGGAATAAGAATAGTGGAAGGGTCCCTGGGATTGATCGTGAATGTCAGTTCCGATACCTTGTCATATTCATCAAAAATCTCTCCGAGCACCTCTTCAACTATATCCTCCACTGTAATCAGTCCGATTACACCGCCAAACTCATCAAGAAGAATGGCCATCTGCTGCCTTTCCCTGGTCATTTCACGCATCAACGACCCGATTTTCTTGCTCTTTATGGTAAATAAAGGAGGTCTTATGAGTGTATTCTCATTGCCCGGATTCAATTTATTAAGCATATCACTCTTGGACAGGAAATCCTCGATGGTAAGTTCCTCAATCCCTTTTCCACCCAGGCTGTCAATCTTCAATCCTTTCCACCTTGGCAAATCCTTTATGTAGAAGATGCCGCAGATATTATCAATATTCTCTCTATAAACAGGCAGGCGGGAAAAACCCACTTCCTTTGTGACAGCGAAAGCTTCCTGGATTGTTTTTGACACATCGACGCACACCATCTCGGTCCTGGGGACCATGGCCTCTTTTGCATAGATATCATGCAGTTCAAATATATTGTGGATAATCTCTCTTTCTTCCCCATGAAGGGCGCCGCTTTCTTCCGTTGATTTTACAATGGCCCTTATCTCATCACTAGTCAATGGAGTCTGCTCATGTGTGGACCTCACACCGAAGAGTGGGAGCAAGATATCCGTAAAAGACTTCAATGCCTTCCTGAAAGGAAAAATAACCTTGGAGAAAAACCACAGTGGCCCGGCAACCGCCCTTGCAGTCTTTTCAGAATGATTGATGGCATATGTCTTGGGTGTAATTTCACCAAAAATAAGCAGGAGTGACGTTTGAAGCATAATGGCAACCAGGTAAGCCACTCCGGGATTTCTCCCTTTAAACACGCAGTCGTAGATGAGCATACCGGTAATGCTTACAAAAGCCATATTAACCAGGGTATTGCCAAAGAGGACGGTAATGAACAGCCGGCGTGGCTCATCCAGGAAATTGATTATGGCTCTGCTGCTTCTCTTTTTATCTTCTCTTAGCCTCTGGATCTGGGTTATCGTAAGGGCGGTTAAAGCGGTCTCGGAACCAGAAAAAAAAGAAGAACACAGGAGCAGAAGCCCCAGGCCAAAGGTGTAACGGATTATTTCAGCTATATGCATAAGTTAAAAATTCAAAAAATATATTATACGAAACTTACACCCGCCTGAAATACAACCTTAGATGCCCGAATTACATTGTGCATATGAGTTTTCAGGTTTCGTGCAATGCAAGTTAACTGGATTGCTTATATATTTGTTTTTTCATAGGTATAAAACGCATACCATTTTCATTTACTTCTTCTGCTTCAATATTAAAACCAAGAGACTCATAAAATGATAATGAGTTAGGAGAGGAACTAACTGTTATAAACTCCAAATCAGTATTTTTCTCTTGGCAAATTTTAAGAGCGGCTTGAATCAGACTCTTTCCAATTCCTTGTTTTTGAAAAGCAGAATCTACGAACAGCAATGCAATATGATTCATATTCTTGATTGCCGCCATTCCCACAATTTGGTTTTGATAATCTGCAACCATAACAAATTGGTCGGAAGTTTTCTGCATTTCTTTCAGCACTTCAGGAGAAATCATGTTGATAAAGGTATTTATCCCTTTTTGTGAATAGGATGAAGCAACATATTCATAAAATACTTTTAATATCAATTCATAAGTATTCTTTTCCTCTCCCGATTTTATTAAGCGATATATATATTTGTCATTCATCCCTTTAGTTCTTATCAGCAACAAAAAAATATACTCTATTAATTTTTTTATAAAGTTATCAAAGTATAACGAAGCATTACATTTTTGTCAACACAAATATTAGCAATTTAATTATATAATAATAAATTACTTAATCACAGAACCAAAAAACGAACTTGACATATTAAAAAATTTGAATTAGATATATCTCCTCATAAAAAATAGTTTTGCTTAAAATCATAAAACAGGCAGGAAAATAGTATGAGCAGGAATAATAATTCACATGAAACAATAAACGGAAAAAAAACCAAGATAGGTTTTGGAACATTTAAAGGCGTTTACCTTCCCAGCATTCTCACCATATTAGGTGTTATTATGTATCTGAGGCTCGGCTGGGTGGTGGGTAATATGGGGCTCTGGAAGACCCTCATAATCGTCACAGTATCCAGCGCAATTACCTTTCTCACCGGCCTTTCAATATCAGCGACCGCCACCAATATGGATGTGGGCGGAGGCGGGGCGTATTTCATGATCTCCCGTTCTTTCGGGGTGGAGGCCGGGACTGCGGTCGGAGTTCCTCTGTTTCTGGCCCAGGCAATAGGGATATCTTTCTATATCGCCGGGTTCTCCGAATCGGTCAACAATCTGTTTCCCCGCCTTCCCATCCCGTTAATAGGTGTCGTCACCCTGGTTGCACTTACGGTATTGGCCTATATCTCCGCCGATGTGGCCCTGAAAACTCAACTGGGCATCTTCGTGATAATAATAGTTTCTCTCCTTTCATTTTTTATGGGTGGTTCCCTTAAATCACAGGCCGCGGGGAATATGCCAATACTGCCCAAGGTCTCTTTCTGGATTGCCTTCGCGGTTTTTTTCCCTGCGGTAACAGGCATTGAAGCAGGAATAGCCATGTCCGGAGATCTTAAAGATCCGGCAAAGTCATTACCCTGGGGGACCCTCTTCGCTGTAATCACAGGATATATCATCTATATGGGCATCCCCATATTTCTCTTCTACCATGTTCCGGAGAATCTCCTCATTTCAAATCCCATGATCATGAAAGATGTCGCCCTTGTCGGGTCATTGATTATATTGGGTATCTGGGGAGCGACCTTGTCGAGCGCCCTCGGCGCCCTTCTGGGAGCTCCGAGAACCCTGCAGGCCCTTGCCCGGGATCGGATCTTACCGCAGTTTTTGGGAAAAGGATTCGGACCTGAAGACACCCCGAGGATTGCCACCGCCTTCTCATTCATTATAGCCCTTACCGGCATTCTTCTCGGGGATATTAATGCCATCGCACCGGTGCTCTCAATGTTTTTCTTAACGTCCTATGGCACGTTGAATCTAATAGCCGGATTCGAAGGCTTAATCGGAAATCCTTCCTATCGCCCCACCTTCAAAACCCCGTGGGGTCTTTCTCTTCTCGGAGCGGCCCTATGTCTGGGAGTCATGCTTATGATAAATCCAGGCGCCACCTTCATAGCCACTTTTATCATTGCGCTGATCTATTTCGTTATGATAAAGAGGGATATAAACGCAAGATGGTCTGACATCCGCAGAAGCATCCTGCTCTTTTTTGCTCGTTTTTCTATTTACAGACTTGAAGGCTCTAAAACCGATGTCCGCTCATGGCGTCCTAACATTCTAACCTTAAGCGGGGCCCCGACTCAGCGTTTTTATCTTATCCAGCTTGCCGATGCTTTAACTCATGGCAAAGGCTTTCTTACCGTAGCCTCAATCCACTCGAGTAAATCCATAGCCGAAGAACGAATTGATAACCTGGAAAAATCTATCAAGGAATTCCTCCGGAAAAGAGATATACCTGCTTTAGTTGAGGTAAACCTGGCGGATGATTTTATCTCAGGGGCAAAAAACCTTATCAGCACATACGGATTAGGCCCTCTCACACCCAATACTTTCCTGCTCGGAGAGACCATGCAAAAGGAAAATTTTGTCCAATTTGCCGAATTGATAAGATTAATATATCAATCAAAAAGAAATATTATCATTGTGCGTGAAAGCAATATTTCCGATCTTCTGCACAAAAAAAATAAACAGATTTACATCTGGTGGGGTGGACTGAAAGGCAATGCCGGATTAATGCTCGCATTGGGATATATGCTGCAGACAAGCCCTGAATGGAAAGGATCCCAACTGACAGTAAAAACCATTGTAAAAAGTGAAGAAGACAGGATCAAGGTTATTGAAAACATGGAAAATTTTCTGGTCAGGGGAAGATTACGGGCAAAACTGGATGTACTGGTCAACAGTCAAAATAATATCCAAACAACCATCAAAAATTTCTCACAGGATGCCGACCTTGTATGGATGGGGATGAGGGCCCCGGGTCAGGATGAGTCTGACCAGGAATACGCGGCCTATTATGAGAACCTCCTGAAATCCACAAAAGGGTATCCTCCACTTGCCTTTGTTCTTACAGGTGAAGATATAAGTTTTAGCGAGATATTTAAATAGAATTGTTTAGATTTCTATGCAAGATTAAAATTTTTTAATCCTATTTTAATCTTGTTTTAACCTTTCTCCGGATATAATTATAAAATGAATGCAGTGTCATTTGATTAAGTTATTAATTAAAGGATTACGCTGGAATAATATAATTTCTGTATTTTCTAACTATAGAGGGATAGAAACTGTTCAGATCAAACT
>JBLIRS010000125.1:0-8927 GCA_049472415.1 bacterium
CATCTGGTTGATCCGTTTCAACTGCGGTTCCATCGAATCCAGATTCTTGGGGATATCAAAGCGGCACTGTTTGATGCCGGAAGCCTCAATGATCAACTGGATCGCCGGCTCGAACTCTGAGATCCAGGCATCCAGACTATCATCCGAAATACGAATATCATCATATCTCAGACAATTCAAAAAATTTTGCACCTCATGCAAATTATGGTCATAAGGAACACGTTTGGTCAAAAGAAGACCTCTTCTCTCCGTATCAAAGCCTATCCTCTCTGGAGCGCCCGTGAGATAACCCATAAGAGCGGATGAAAAACTCCTTTTTAATATATAGACCTTTGTATAGTGAAAGCTTCTCAATTGTCTTATAAATTCCAGCTTTTTTCTCATGGTTCCGTGCGTTCCCAAACAGTCCCCGTGGATCGTTTGAGGGTCCCAATAAAGGATACGGTCAACATAGGGTATACCCTTTAAAACCTCTCCCGAAACAGGCGCAAGGACCAGATGGATAACTGCTCCAGGCTCGGCCTGCCTGAGATTTCTCAAAAAAGGCACTGTTAGTATTGTATCACCGATAAAACGGTATCGCAGTACAAGTATCCTTGATTGAACATCTTTTTTCATCTAAAGTCTCAATTGTGAATTTTTGCTATGATTTTTTTAGTAAAAGATTCATTATTTTTTCATATTTTTTTCTGATATAGCAATTTTCCCTCGTCAGTGCTCTTCCACCTCCTGTGAACCCAAAAGTACTGCTCGGGATGAGCGGAAACCCACCTTTCCAGTATAAGTGAAATCTCCTGGGTTATCCGCTTGATCTCTTTCTCCCTCATATTCCTTGAACAATCAACCTCCAGGGCAGGCTCCACATCCAGAACATGGGTGCCGTTCTCTTTACGGTATATAAAGCAGGGTAAAATGGGAGCCCCTGTCTGGATTGCCATCCTTGCGGTACCGGTAGGTGTGGATGTAGGGTGGCCGAAAAAATCAACTATTGTGCCCCTCATCAGCCCGACATCCTGATCACCCAATATGCACACAATCCGGTTCCTTTTAAGGGAGCCCAGAATCCCCCTTCCGGCATAATCTATATCCAGGACTTCCGTACCCAGGCTTTGACGAATATTTGTAAGGTCCCGGTCTATAAACGGATTCCTCATATGTTTTATAAGTACGCTCACCGGCAGGCCTTTCCAGGCAAGGGCCAGAGCCCCGAGCTCAAAATTTCCGAAATGCCCTGACGGCAGGAGAACTCCCTTTCCCTTACGAAGCGCGTTTTTTAATCTATCCAGATTTCTCAGTTCCACATAATCATCCATGTGCTTGATGACCTTTCTGATATTGGCCAGCTCAAGAATCGTTTTAAATAGATGTGCACTAAATCTGTCGGCAATTGTCTCAACAGGCTCGCCATTATAACTGTCCCCAAAGGCATATTTCAGGTTGGCCAGGGCCACTTCATTCCGAATTCCAAGGCCATGAAAGATCCACCTGCCTATTGAATCCGAATGTCTCATCGTGGCGCCAAAAGGAGCAATACACAGGAGGGACTTTAATGCCAGATAAGCCATATACTCGGCAAGGTATCTTCCCGGCAAAACGGATGACAACTTAATTCCGGACATTAATCCCCCTGATGACTCCCAGGATCTCATCGCAAGTCCTGTTCACAGCCCCCTTATTTGCATCTATCACTCCCCTGGCGGCCCTGCCCATCTTTTCCCTTCGTTCTTTATCTTTCAATAATTCAGACAATATTCGAAAAAGATCGTTTTCCTGTACCATAACTGCTGCTTTTTTATCCATGAGCATTGAGCTGATGGATCTGAAATTTTCCATATGCGGGCCAAAGATGACAGGTTTTCCCAAAAAAGCGGGTTCAAGGGGATTTTGTCCCCCATGCGGGACAAAGCTTCCTCCGATTATCACAATTGTTGCCAGGCTATAGATCTTTACCAGCAAACCGATCACATCTATCTGCAAAATCTCACCCTCTTTCATCCGGTCGCTCCCTGAAAGCCTGCTCCAAAAGATACTCTTAAGCCCGGCTTCCCTGACGATTTTGGCAATGTCCTCTGATCTCTCCACATGCCTCGGAGCCAAAATCAACACAAGACCGGGATATTCAGCAAGAAGCCTTTTAAAGCTTTCCAAAATGGTCTTTTCCTCCCCTGGATGGGTGCTCCCCGCTACCAGTACCGGCTGGTTTTCATATAGTCCCAATCGATTTCTCAGCATGGCGCATTCTTCTTCCTTTATTGTCAGATGTCCCAACTCGAATTTAATATTACCAGTCACCTTAACCTTGTCATGTTCAGCGCCCAGCGCAACAATCCTTCCGGCATCCAAAACCGATTGCATACATAATGTATCAAATTTCGCCAGGATGGATCTCACAAAGGGCCTGACAAAGCCATAGTTTCGAAATGATTTATCCGATATCCTTCCGTTTATCAGGACTAGAGGCATTTTATACCTTGATGCGCTCCGTATGAAATTTGGCCAAAGCTCTGTTTCCGTCAGACATATACAATCCGGTCTTATCCGCCTCAGGAAGGAGGAGCATATATATCCGAAATCGACCGGAAAATAAAGGATATTGTCCAGATTTTTCCCTATTTGCTCCGCTGTATTTTGGCCCGAACCGGTTGTTGTAGTCAAATAAATTTCACTACCCGGACACCTTCTTTTCAATTCATTTATAATGGGAATAACCGCCCTTGTTTCACCAACGGAAACTGAATGTATAAGGATGCGAACACCTTTTTTGGACTGTGGTTTTGGCAGAAAAAATCCGAACCTTTTTAATAAATCGGGTTTATACTTTCCTCCCCTCTTTATCCGCTTCAGATAAAAAGGTCCGTAAATCAAAAGGAGTATAAAAAGTAATAAACTGTAAAAAAAATAAAAAACCATGGCCATGACTTATTCCGCGATTCTGTCCGCCTCCCTGGTCACATCCGAAAGAAGTTGCTCAAGATGCTTCCTGTATAAGCTCATATCATCAGTAGAAAGGTGTTTGGGGACCCATATGGGAGGACCTATTATAAATACCCCCCTGGAAAAAGGGAGAGGGATCAAAAACTTATCCCAGCTTGAAAGTGTTTTTTTTTTGAACTGCTGAAGGCAATTGGCACCAAAGGAGATCCGGTCAGACTGGCAAGCAGAATTGCCCCTTCCTTTGCTACATGTCTTGGGCCTCTGGGACCGTCAGGTGTTATTGCTCCATGCCGCCCTGATCTCATTTCTCTTGCCATTTTCCTCAGGGCAAGGCTGCCTCCTCTTGTACTGGAACCCCGAATCGTGCTGAATCCGAACCGGGATATTATCCGGCTAATATATTCTCCGTCTCTGTGCTGACTTATTAAAACACTCGCCTTCTGTCCCAGCGCAATAAAAGGCATCATAAGCAATCGATCATGCCAGAAACAATATATAACACGCTGTCTTTTTCTAATCAGAATATCTTTCAGCCGTTCCTTATGAACCCAGTCAATCTTTATGGTCATGGCCAGAAACCTTATGAGAAGATAGCCTGATATTCCTATTAATAACATTTTTAATCTTGTTAAATGTCTATTTAACATTTTTAACTCTAAGCACTTTCCTTTAGAAAATCCATCACCGCGTTAGCGGCCCTGGCAGTTGCACCGGGTTTTCCAAGGGCCTTCCTTACCTTGTACAATCCCTGCTCAATGGTTTTTCTGTATTCAGGATCGGTCAAAACCCTCTCAGCTTCAATTGCCAACCTCTGACCGGTTGCTTCAGTCTGAATCAATTCAGGAACAATCCTTTCCTCTGCCACAATATTTACTAAACCAATAGCGGGTATTTTTATCAATAACTTCCCTATCAAATAAGTCGGCCATGTCAATTTATATAGAATTACCATCGGCGTCCCGATAATAGCGGCTTCTAATGTTGCTGTGCCTGAGGCCACGAAGGCCAGCTCTGCCGATTTTAGCGCTTCATAAGCAAAACCCTGGATGATCGAGATAGAAAAAAGGTCTTTGTAATTTTTTATAATGGGATCGACCATGGATCGATCAATAGTGGACGCGAGGATCAGGGCGAAACGCCAGTTCTGGGGGTCTTTCTCCATGAGTTTTTTAGCCCCGTCCAGCATTACAGGCAATATCCGCGACACCTCGCCTTTACGGCTTCCGGGCATAAGGGCAATCACTCTCTCGCCCCTTTTAAAACCATACTTAACCTTAAAAGATTCCTGACTTATCTTCGGAGATATTGAATCAAGTAGTGGATGCCCCACGAACTCGATATCAATCCCCCCGTTTTTATAAAGAGGGGCCTCAAAGGGAAAAATTACCAGTACCTTATCCACCCACCTGGAGATGAATTTTATCCTGTTCCTTCTCCAAGCCCAAACCTGAGGGCTGATATAATAGAGGACCCTTATTCCGAGCTTTTTTGCCACCCTGGCGAGTCTGAGATTAAAATCAGGATAATCTATCAATATGAGAATATCGGGTTTTTGCGTCTTGAGAAAATTTTTAACAAGACGGAAACAACCCAGTATTGTAGTCAAATGAGCGAAGATTTCGACCAATCCCACAACACCGAGGCGTTGACAATCAAAAAGTATGTCCGCCCCTTCCGATCTTATCCTTTCACCTCCTACGGCAAAAAATTCCATATCCGGGTTATTCTTTTTTATCTCATGAATCAAACGGGCTCCATGCAGATCACCCGAGGCTTCACCTGTTACAAGTAATATCTTCATTTATGGAAATTCAACTCATTTCAATTAGTTCAAGCAGACAATCAGAAACCTCTTTGACCTGTTCCGGATTGATATAAGGGGACATGGGAAGGGAAAGGACCTCTTTGCTGATACGTTCACTGACTGCCAGCTCACCCTCCCCGCAACTTAGATTTTTATAAATAGGCTGTTGATGAAGGGGTATAGGATAATGGACCGCAGAGGCTATTTTTTTACTTTGCAGTCCTTCCCTTATTTTATCCCGATTTTTTATTCGGATTGTATATTGATTATATACGTGATGATTGTAAGATTCCTCAATTGGAAGGATGATATCTTTATCATACAGATACTTATTATAAAGCTCAGCCCTCTCGCGCCTGATACTATTCCATTCATCGAGGTATTTAAGCTTAACTCCTAATATGGCAGCCTGTAATTCGTCCAACCGGCTATTGAATCCCAAAACCTTATGGTTATATTGCTCTTCGGCTCCATGTTGTCTCAACAATTTGACCTTTTGATAGATGTCCTTGTTAGACGTGACAACCATTCCACCATCCCCGTAACAACCGAGGTTTTTGGCAGGATAAAAACTAAAACACCCTGCATCTCCTATTGAGCCCACCTTTCTATTTTTGTATTCGGCCCCAAAGGCCTGGGCGCAATCCTCAATGACCATTATCCCATTCTCTTTTGCGATATCAATAATCGCATCCATGTCCGATGCCTGTCCATAAAGATGGACAGGAATAATGGCCTTTGTTCGTTTCGTTATTTTGGAAGCAATGAGTTTAGCGTCAATATTGAAATTATTTTGATTTATGTCCACAAAAACCGGTATAGCACCCAGATGAGATACAACCTCCGCTGTTGCGACGAATGTAAACGACGTGGTAATCACTTCATCTCCCTTACCCACACCGCAGGCAATCAAAGCCAAATGCAGTGCTTCCGTCCCCGAAGCCACCCCGACTGAAAACCTTGTATTGCAATATTTGGCTATATCCTTTTCCAGAGACTCAACTTCAGGCCCCAAAATAAAATGACCTGAGTTAAGGACCTTTGTTATCTTTTTATCTATTTCCCTTTTCAGGCTGTTATATTCAGCTTTCAAATCAACCATAGGTATCGGCATATTGTCACCATAATTATATGTTTATTTTATTTGAATTCTCCCACCTTAATCGCAATCCAAAAATTATCATAAACCTTCTATCAAATCAAGAAATGGATCACCGTAACATCTAATCAACGAAACTATTTCCTGATATTTGTCATTTGATCATCATTATTTTTATCAAATTTTCCTTATTTTTTTTCCAACTCCTTAAGAAAAGCATACTTTGCAAAACAGGCAATCGCCCCCCCCATTGAAATAACGAAGCCGGGGAATCCGTCAAGTATTCCGAACCTTATAAAATATCTATAAAAGAAGGTGTATACGGGACGGAATGTCAAATCAAAAAGCCTTGTCCTTTTGCCTGATCCAAATTTTCCCTGAGCCGTGATCCTGGAGTATTTTATTTGGGTCAAAAGATAGTCCTGGCAATCCCGCCAGGCATAATGGGTAATATCGTAAGGGAGCTTCCTGGTTTTGCCTGAAACTATCAGTTTATCATGGGGATTTACCCCTCCCCATCGGGCACTC
This sequence comes from bacterium, assembly GCA_049472415.1. GTDB lineage: Bacteria > SZUA-182 > SZUA-182 > DTGQ01 > JAFGSM01 > JBLIRM01. Next base: position 6,366 of record JBLIRS010000125.1, read on the forward strand.
TCCCTTCTTACAAATCTCAACTTATAGTCCGGATAAAGCGACGAATGACCCATCTCGCGCCCCATGAAAAAATGCCTTCTTCTTATTTCATATCCATCAATCAGGGATTCACGAAGGTCCAGACTATAAAGAAAATCCTTAAATTCAGATGTCACTCGTTCATCTGCATCCAGACATAAAACCCATTCATTTGTACACCTTTCCAATGCCCACTGTTTCTGCTGCCAGTGGCCTTCAAAAGGCCTTACATAAACCTGCGCCCCCATCTCCCTGGCTATTTCTCTTGTTCTGTCACCACTATTGGAATCCACCACTATTTTCTCCCGGCAAAAATCAGCGCTCATCAGACAATCCCCTATATTTCGCTCCTCATTAAGTGTTATTATCGAAACAGAGATAGGCAATGTGTCCCGAATCATATCTTTATTGACTTCAGGGCCTTATTTATAGCCAGGATTGTGTTGTCAAGGACTTCATCATCATGGGCGAGCGATATAAAATGTGCCTCGAACTGAGACGGAGGCACATATACACCCAGCTCAATAAGTGTCCAGAAAAAACGGGCATAAAGTTTTGCATCACTTTTTTTTGCAGTCTCATAATCTGTTACTCTTTGTGAAGTGAAGAACGGACAAAGCATTGAACCTACCCGTTGGACCTGTATATCCAGTTTTGCGTCTTTTGCTGCCTCCCGGATACCCATTTCGAGTTTCTTCCCTTTTGCCTCTAATTGCCTGTAAGTGTCCTTTTTTTGGAGCAGTTCCAGGGTTTTTATCCCGGCTGCCATTGCAATGGGGTTTCCGGACAGAGTTCCGGCCTGATAAACAGGACCAACCGGAGCGAGGTATTCCATGATCTCCTTTTTACCGCCAAAAGCACCAACCGGGAGACCTCCACCGATAATCTTACCAAGGCATGTAAGATCCGGGGCTATACCGAAAAGCTGCTGAGCGCCTCCAAGCGCAAGGCGGAATCCGGTCATAACTTCATCAAAGATCAGCAGGACATCGAAACGTTCTGTCAACTCCCTTATTTCCTCCAGATAGCCTTTTTCAGGTGGCACCACACCCATATTACCCACAACAGGCTCCAGGATAACTGCCGCTATCTGCCTGGCAGAATTCTGCAGGACCTTTTTAAATATATCTATATCATTAAATGGAAGGGTAATTGTTTCCTGAGCAAGTGCAAGAGGAACACCTTTACTGTCAGGCATTCCAAGCGTAGTTGCACCGGAGCCGGCCTTTACCAGAAGACTGTCGACATGTCCATGATAGCAACCTGCAAATTTTACAATCTTTTCCCTCCCCGTATATCCCCTGGCTAGACGAATGGCGCTCATGGTTGCTTCCGTTCCGGAATTCACCATTCTCACCCTTTCAATCGAAGAAACCAATTTAACTATCAACTCTGCCAGACGAACCTCCAGTTGTGTAGGCGCGCCAAAGCTCGTGCCCTGTGACATGGTTTCCTGAACGGCCTTTATTACATCGGGATGGGCATGCCCAAGGACCATCGGCCCCCAGGAACCTACATAATCATAATATTTTTGCCCGTCCACATCATATATCAGAGGACCTTTCGCTCTATTTATAAAGATCGGTGAGCCGCCAACAGCCTTAAAAGCCCTGACCGGGCTGTTTACCCCTCCGACCAAAAAATTGTTTGCTTCTTTCCACAACTCTTGTGACCTTTCAAACATCTCGCTCCTCCCTGATCATTGAGACATCATATATATTCCATGCTCTTCTTTTTCCATTCTTTAACCGAATATAGTATCCGATACTCCCCAATACCCGTATCTTTGACAACTCTATGAACAAAGGATTCCAGTTCTTTCTTATCTTCAGCATGAATCATGGTGTATATGTTAAACGGCCAATCCGGCCTGGCAGGTCTTTCATAACAATGGCTTATAAAAGGATAATCCGCCATCTGTTTTCCTGCCCTTTCCACATCTGAAGGAGGAACAGACCACGCCACCATGGCATTTCCCCTGAAACCCAAATTCTGGTGCTTTACAAGGGCACCGAATCTTTTGATTACCCCCTGATCGATCCAATCCTTAATCCTATTCAAAACTTCATCTTCCTTCCAGCCCAACTTCTCTGCTAACACCAGGAAGGGCCTATTATCATAGGGTAAATCATTCTGTATGTACCGGATCAATTCTTTATCTTTTTTTGTAAGTTCTGACATTTCTCAAGGATTCCTTTAGTTGATCAAAATTAAATATTTCGTTAGTACAAACAGAATATATCATGGATTGAGCCTCAGTCAAATTTAATTTGTTTAAACCATGTAAAAGGTCTCTTGATTTTGATTTATTGCTGAAGTAATATATTGTCGGTTAATTGATTTATCTATACATGAATCTGATTCTCAATCCTTTAGGGCTCGCTCAAAAATAAGTTGGCATTTTTACGCTCAGATTTAGGTCAGATTTTGCTGATCCGATTGAACAAAACCGGAGGACTAGCAGCGCTAATTCGAGGATTTTGCGATTGAGGATCGGTAAAAGATGGCCTGAAGATGAGATGTAAAAATGTTAAGTTATTTTTG
>JBLIRS010000126.1:0-8917 GCA_049472415.1 bacterium
TCTTTACGTTGCGCGCCATGGCGTAGCACAGGCCGGCCACGATGTCGTAGTCGGGGGTGGCCTGCTGCTGGAGATGGATCATGTCGGATTTGGCAAAGACGCTGCATCTTCCTGCAATTCTTGGAGGTGTGTTTGATCTAAGGGCTATATTTCCAAATTCCTCTATGCTAAGGCCAAGCCTGGTAGCCTGCTGATCAAGAAAAGAACCGGTGCCGGCAGCGCAGATGGAGTTCATTGCAAAATCCCTGACACAGATCATGTTAATGCCTTCATCCCGGTCCAGGCAGATAAGCTTGGAGTCTTCCCCTCCGATTTCGATAATGGTCCTTACCTGATTATATAAAACGGAAGTTGCCCTGGCCTGGGCAATTACTTCGTTCACTGTTTGAGCGTTCAGCAACTCTGAGAGCAGCGCCCTGGCAGATCCGGTACCCATTATCTTTGTGATGCGTTGTGAGAACGGACTTGATGAGAGATCATCAAGTATATCTATGATCGTCGATATGGGCTGGCCCTTATGTCTTATGTAAGCTGTCCTGAGAACTGCGGAATCCGTGCTCAACAGTGCCATATTAACGCTGACTGATCCTATATCAAGACCAAGAATAACCTGAGAATCAGACATAGAACCAGTATTTAATACCATAACTTTCCCTCCCATTGGTTAATACCTTTTTGGTCTGAACTCCCCGAAGCTTCCTTTGTTATCAGAGAATTTTCTTGAAGATATCCAGCAGCCTGCTACGCGGAGGATTCATTGATAACTGAACATGAGGTTATCAAAAAAGGTTTTCGAATCTTTATTATATAGAGAAATTATCCTGATAATCAAGAGATAATTTTCTAAGAATGGTTATTCATTATGTATAGAATTCCAAATGATAATTCAGCTTATTCAACAACGTCCCTTAAACAGCCTTTATTAATTGACTTTGTAATTTGATACGGAGTATATTTATTATAAAGTGCTTTTCTAGTATCAGATTCCATTTGGTTTATCCCGATTCCCCTTTAACATAAGAGACAAGAACGGGTTTTATCCGTGTCACAGGTTCATGCTTTTATCAGATTTATATGATTGTTCCGGTTTTAATCTTACAATTGCGTTAAATTTGTTTGAAAATCATTATAATTGATAATATTTGATAAAGGAGGGATAATGCTTTCGTACTTTTCATCTAAAAAACATTTTGAAAGGTCTGAAAAAAAACTCCAAAAGGCATTTTCATCAAAAGATCAAAAAAAGTTTCTCACGCTTTTTTGTGAAGAATTTAATTATCTTTTAAGAAAAGGTGAATCAGAACTTCTCGCACAGCTCTTTCTCTCCTATGAATCTAAAATAGAAGAAGATAGTACATTAATAGAGAGTAAAATATCGTCATCACATCTAAAAGAAGCGGTAAAAATCCTGCAAAAAAATAGGTATGATACCGCCGCTTTGAAGATTTGTGAGACATTTGCATTTAAGGGAGAAGCAATAGATATTTTTGCGCAGCAGGCGAGGCCAAATGAACTTCTTATGATCCTTTCAAATGAAAAGAGTGTAAATAAGGAATTAGTGCTTATTGGAATAGATTCTTGGGAGAAATACAACGGGGACATTAGAAAGAGTCCGATACTATGCAATGGATTAAATAACATCTCCAAATTTTCAATTGAGAGTATCCCTGATCATCCTGGGGCAAAAGAGATTATCGGTCAATTCAAAGAGGCGGCTGAATTATATGAGGAGAGAGGGAAGTTTGACAATGCCGCACAGTGTTTTGAGAAAGCAGAAATATATACAGACGCCTTAAGGCTTTATAAAAATCTTGATGACAGGGAAGGTATATCGAGATCCTATGAGGCATTAGGGGATTTGGAAGAGGCCTTTAGATTTGTAGTCAAGCCTGAGAGAAAGGTAAATTTATTGACCCGAATGGAAAGATTTGTTGAGGCCCGGGAATTTGCGGCAGGCCTTACATCACCCGAAGAATACTTTGATTCCATTAAGCAGGAAGCGCGAAAATGTATGGAACTGAAGATACAGATTCATGAATTCATTAAAGCAATCGAATTGGCCGATTGTGCGGAATGCGACCCTGAGCGAAGGGAGGAAATCGTACAGCTCGGCCGAAAATATTTTGATAAAAAGATTGCCTTTGCCCAATCAGAAGAGGAAATAAATGCAATTTATAGAGAGAGGGGGGATTTTGAAGAAAAAGCAGGCTATTTTGAAGAAGCTGCGCACATAGCTAAGGAGATTTTAAAGGACTATAAATGGGCGGGTTTTTTATATACTAAGGCAAATAAATATAATCTTGCAATCAATATACTTGAAGAAAGGCTTGAAGAAGACGAAACAAAGCCTTTGGTATTAGCCAAGCTGCATGAAGAAGCAGGGAGCCTTCTCAAAGCCGCTCAGTATTATGAATCTGCAAAAGCATTTGAAAAGGCTTATGAAAACTATAACAAGACTCAACACTACATTAAAGCGATTGAATGTTATAAACAACTCCATCACCAGAACAATGAAGTCCTCAAGGAGCTTTATAAAAAAGCGGGAGAATATGAGAAGATAATCAATCTGCTTCTGCAATCCAATACTTTTAAGGATTTAGAAGAGGCGCTTTCTATTGCAAAAACCTATAATCTTACCACTCACCTTAGGATCATACAAAAGGAAATAGATAAGCTTCTCTCAGGGAGTGAGAAAGATCTTGAAGTATGTTTTACACTGGCAAAAAAAGAAATACTAAATACATATTCACCAATCTTTGGCATAGATTTTGGGACAACTAATTCCGTTGTAGCGCTTTTTAATAAAAAGAGAAGACAGACGGAGATCGTACCCGGGACACACGGTGCAGACCATGAACCCTCTTATTTTGGTTTTGATGAAGATAATCATCCCCTTTTCGGTGAAGAGGCACGCCTAAGATACCTTACAAATCCTGATTGCGCGGCTGCTCGTATTAAGAGAAGCCTTGGACGGGGGGAAAGATTTTCCATAAAGGGGAGGAGCTATCGCATTGAGGAGATAATCGCTAAGATCCTTCAGCAACTCAGACAAAATACCGATAAGTTTCTTCAATCAAAAATCGAGACACATTTTTACCAACTTTTAGAAGAAAGAAGCAATGACCTTAGATTTCCTCAGGAGATGTTAAAGGAATTTATACAGAAACAGACAGGATGTATAACTCTCAAGGATGCCGTCTTAACAGTCCCGGCATATTTTAATGATAGTCAAAAGAAGGCAACCAGAGATGCTGCCGAGATTGCGGGTCTGAATATTAGACGTCTTATCCATGAACCAACAGCAGCGGCCTTGGCCTACGGCTATCGAAGGTCCTATGCAGGAAAGCTTATTGTGATTGATTTAGGAGGAGGGACGCTCGACATCTCAATCCTCGATGTTGATGGAAATGTATATGAAGTCCAGGCCGTTGGGGGAGACACTCAATTAGGAGGGAGTGATATTGACGCTAAGATAATGAAACATATTGTTAAGGATATTAAAGAAATCTTTGGAGTCGAACTGCGCCGAGACACCAATATACAAGAACTCGCTCGATTACGTGATGCTTGTGAGAATATGAAGATTAATCTTTCATCTGTTTCTCAATTTACATTAGAATTAAATTATTTCTTAAATAGACCTAAATATACCTTTACTATGACTCGAAATGAATTAGAGACGCTTATACAGCCATTGCTTAACCGGATTAAGGAACAGATTGAAAAGACACTCAGAGAGTACCATTCGCCAGTAGACCATTTCCTTCTTGTTGGCAATGCTACAAAAATGCCGGCAGTAGAAAGCTTGGTAACAAAAACCATTCAGAGAAAACATATACAGGGGATTAACGCAGGAACTGTTGTGGCAATGGGGGCAGCACTGGAAGCCGCTGTGTTAGCAAAAGATTTAGAAGATACTCTCATTCTGGATATTGTACCCTATAGCCTGGGTATTGCAGTGTTAAAGAGAGATTCGGCTTCAAAGGAACTTGAAATAAGCCGTTTGATAGAGAAAAACACGAGAATCCCTATAGATAAATCAAATACTTATACGACCTCAGAAGATAACCAAAGAGCAGTGACTATTGAGATTTTCCAGGGGGAGTCCGATGTCCCCCAAAAAAATCACTTTATTGGCAAATTTGTATTAGATGGGATCAAACCCGCACCAGCAGGGACACAAAAAATAGATGTATTTTTCAATATAGATTCAGACTGTGTTTTAACAGTCACCGCTGTTGATCAAGAGACTCGTAACCAACAATCCATAACAATAAAAGATACCCTGATATTGTCTCCGCATGAAAAAGAAGGGCTAAAAAGGGAATTTAAGGAAAAGGAATATACTACAACACTTGAAAAGGAACTCTTTGAATTACGGCAGGAATTAGGAAAGGTGATATCTTCCTGCAGAAAGGAAATGGGATCTGCTGATCAGTCAATTCATGAGTTTCTTGGATTATTTAAAGATTTTAATGAAAACTATTCACACTATATTCCGACAATGGAACAAACGAAAACCATTCAAGAGATATATACGGAAAAAGACAGATTTATTCATGGTATACCCAGAAACTATATAGATCAATTTACTTCAATAATGAACAATATCCAGCAGGTCGAACGTATACATTTTGATTTCACAGCCAAGGATATTGTGTCAAAATTTAAAGAAAGGATTAAAACTCTAAACCATTATAAAAGTACATTGGAAAAACTTATAGAGAGCATTGAAAAAGATATTATAAATATGCTCGCACGTTGGATGCAAATCCTAAAATCCATAGAACCAAAAATCGATGAAATGGGGTCCCTTGAGGTTGCCCACTATTACCTTACAATCCACGGAAATGTCAACGAAGCAAAAAAGATCCTTGAAGCAGCCATTTCCTCCCCGGAGGGATTGTCAAAGGAAAGTTTTAAACTTCTTCTTCGCTGTTATACCTCACTTGGATCGAGAGAGGAATATAGAAATGCCTTAAGGCGTTTCGGCCCCCTTCTTGGTATCATTCCTCCTGATTTTGCAAAACTAAACGTATTCCTGAAGGCTGTCGATGAATCGGTTTTTTTGATAAAAGGGGTCTCCAAAAGTCATGGCCCCTATTCAGGTAGTGGTTTCTCAATTGCACCGGATCTGGTTGTGACTAATCGCCATGTTGTTGATGAAACCGAGCATAAAGACATAACACTCATTGGAAAGAAAGGAAATTATTCCGTTGAGGCGCTTGAATTAGATCCGATAAACGATATCGCGATTCTAACAGTCAACGGGGATTTTAAACCATTTCGACTTGGTGAGTTTAACTTTGTTGAACCCGGTGAAAAGGTCCTTGCCGTAGGCTTTCCTGTGGTAAATTCGGATGATTTCGAGGAAAATATTTTTATCTCCCATGGGATCATTAATTCCATAAGGGATATTGGTATTATCTCAGACAGGGTGATCTTTATGGATACACACATTGGAAGTGGCATGAGCGGGGGGCCATTGATAAATGATTTGGGAGAAGTGGTAGGGATTAATACCTGTTTTTTTATGAAAGATATATTACAACCGGTTGCATTGCCCATCTATTTGGTAAAGAAGTATCTAATTAAAAACAGAGCCCTTGATTCCGGGGCAAAATAAAAAATATATTAGAAAAAAATCTAAATTTTTTATTGTGAGCCGTAACCCTTTACAAGAGAGGTATTTAGAGGTATATATAAGTATAGTTTTTTAACCGGTTTTTAACTTCAAATAAAGTTAATGATATTAGGAGTAATATGACTTCTTTAAAGGGTGAACGGGTTTTTCAGGAGATTGTCGGCTTATTCTTTCTGGCCCTGACTCTGTTTCTTGTCCTTAGTTTGATATCCTATTCCAAAACCGATCCGTGCCTGAATGTGGCTTGCGGAGGAAACGCAGCGGCACTGCGTAAGGTTTCGAACTATGCCGGACCTCTGGGAGCTATTGTCTCAGACATATTAATAAGGTTTCTGGGTATCACCGCCTTTTTTATTCCGGTGATAACCCTTTTCATAGGTCTGCACATTATGTTTATGAAACCCCTTCAGAGGAAATGGGCAGCTTCTTTTGGATTCATTGCCTTTCTTCTTGCAACGCCTCCCCTCATATCCCTGCTATTCCCTCATGATGAATTTACGATATTTGGTCTGACCCTGGCTTCTTCCGGCTGGGTTGGAAAATCCATGGCTCAGGACCTTTTTGTCCGTTATATGGGATTAATGGGAGCCTATTTAGTACTCATTACGATCTGGATAGCCGGCGTAATGATGATAACGCGTATCTCACTTATAGGCCTTCTTGGTGGAATGGGCAATTGTTTTCATGGGGTGGTCCATTTTGTTCGAGATAAATCAGATAGGTGTGATCGGGTTGCAGCGGTTCCTCCGGTTTCAGTGCGGGAAAAAACCGTTAAGAAAAAACCAAGCCCAAAGCCCCTCGATATTTCTCAGCCTCTGGAGGAGGTAGAAGAGGAAAGCCACCATGCGCAAAATCGGCATTATCTGCTTCCTCCCTTTACCCTTTTAAAGAAATCCGAGAAAAGTTCCCGGAAGAAAGCAGAAATGGAACGGGAGATTTCGAACAATTCAAGGCTCCTTGAAGCAAAATTGCTTGATTTTGGTGTAGAGGGCAGGGTGGTGCAGGTACATCCCGGCCCTGTTATTACACGTTACGAATTTGAGCCTGCCCCGGGGATAAAGATCAATCGTATCTCAAACCTTTCCGATGACCTTGCCCTTGCCATGAAGGCCTTGTCCGTCAGGATTGTGGCTCCGGTTCCCGGAAAATCCGTTGTGGGTCTTGAAATCCCCAACTCAAAAAGGGAGATAGTGGTGTTGCGAGATATACTCTCTTCGAGGGAGTTCAGGGATATAAATACCAAGCTGGCACTGGCTCTGGGAAAAGATATAGCAGGTAAACCCTATGTTACGGATCTTGCAAAGATGCCTCACCTGCTGGTTGCGGGTGCAACGGGATCAGGCAAGAGTGTATCTGTCAACTCTATCATATGCAGTATCCTCTTTAATGCCACCTCGGATGAGGTGAAATTTTTGATGATAGACCCAAAAAGGTTGGAACTTGGTATCTATAATGACATACCTCATCTCCTTGTACCTGTAGTTATGGAGCCAAGACATGCGGCAAACGCGCTCAGGTGGGCTACGGAGGAGATGGATAACAGATACCGCCTTTTAGCCGATAAGGGGGTCAGAAACATTGATCAGTATAATACGCTTATTGAAAACAGCTCATTTAACGGAGGTGAAGAGGAGCTTGAAAAACTTCCGTATATTGTGATTGTGGTAGATGAGTTTGCGGATTTGATATTGATGAGCGGGAGAGAGGTGGAGACCCTATTGACACGGCTTGCTCAAATGGCGAGGGCCGTCGGGATACATCTGGTTATTGCAACCCAGAGGCCTTCGGTGGATATTATAACAGGTCTTATAAAGGCCAATTTCCCCTGCAGGATTTCTTTTCGTGTCTCATCAAAGACGGATTCCCGTACCATTTTAGACAAAAATGGAGCGGAAAAGCTATTGGGAATGGGGGACATGCTCTTTTTGCCTCCGGGAAGCTCTCAATTGCTAAGAGTTCACGGTTCCGCAGTTACTGAAGAAGAGATAAAGGCCCTGGTGGATTTTCTTACTCAACAAGGTGCTCCCGAGTATGATACATCCATTATAGAGGATCGTGGGGAGGGGGATGAAAAGAAGGCCGAGTCGGATGAATATGATGAACTTTATGATCAGGCTGTGGATCTTGTGGTAAAGACAAATAAGGCATCTATCTCGATGGTTCAGAGAAGATTGAGGATCGGCTATAACAGGGCTGCAAGGATGATAGAATTAATGGAAAAGGATGGTGTGGTGAGCAAGCCGGATGGAAGCAAGCCCAGACAGGTCCTGGTAAGGAAGGAACATGAGGCCATATGATTTTATAAATAACCGAAGGGCTGAGAAGCAGGCATTGCTTCATAAGACGGTTATCTGTCTTATAGTAATGATATGTATTTTTGAATTTGTGCTGATTATTAATGTTTCGGACTTTGTTTTTCTTAAAAGGGTTTGGGCTAAGACGGAAATGGTGCCGGATGTGTTAGAAGGTTTTAAGGGCTGGTATGGAAAAGTTACCTCACTTAAAGCGGACTTTCATCAAAAGACATTAAACCCTCATTGGGGAGAAGAACTGGAAGCAAGAGGGGAGGTCTGGTTTAAAAAGCCCGGGTTGATGCGCTGGAAATACCTCTCTCCTCAACAAGATATCATTGTCATTAATGAGCAGGGATTCTTTTGGTATGTGCCGGAAGATAAGCAGTTGATAAAAAGAGAAAAGAAAGAGGCGTTCAGGACCATAAGCCCTATGTCGATTTTGGGTGAAAATATGCAACTGGAGAAGGATTTTGAAATCATGGGAATTGAAGAGATATACCGGGAAGAGGAGAAGAATGAGGATAAAAAAGAGAAGGGCCTTTTTGGTTATTCCATACTTCTAAAGCCAAGGGATACAGAGGTTGCAATCAAAAAGATCAGTATAGAAGTGAGGGCGGAGCGTTTTTCTTTGGCCGCTATAGAGGTTGAGGAGGCATCAGGAAACCTGAACAGGATCGATTTTGATAAATTTGAAATCAATCAGGAAATCCCCCCTGATCTTTTTCAATTCATCCCGTCTCCTGATACAAAGATCATCACTCCGGAAGATTTTCCGGCATTTTAGATGGTCATTATTTTTCTGCCTCTCCTGTCATTGGGACAAACCGGACAGGCGCAATATTTTCTTTTATAATTCCTTTTTCAACATTAAGATTAAATTCTACATTGCCACCAGGATATTTCAATTCATTTGTAAGACTGTATTTTGGAGAATGACCAAAGTTCCAATCCCAAGAACTATACTTTTCATGAACTAGTT
>JBLIRS010000127.1:0-8857 GCA_049472415.1 bacterium
GGCCACATTCCCTTGCGTAAAGGTAATGCCGGGTCCTCTAAAACCAAAGATTATGGAAAGTTGAGCACCAAGGCAGTTGGGAGTCGTAAAGATAAAATCCTGTGGGCTCAATTCATTAAAGTCTCCACTTAAAACCTGTCGATAGAAATTGGCCTTAATGCCCTCGATGGCCTGGTCAACTCCAAGCACCAGGGCAGCCCCGGATATATTTTCATGGGAGAGATAAAGGCCGCTGTCCTGCAAGGCCTGGCCTAAAGCGGCTATACCAAGTTTTTCTGTTTTGGAAAGCCTTCTTCGAAGGTTGGTTGAAGGGGGCAAATATTCATCCACATCGAAAGCGCCGATATACCCGGACAGCTTGGTTTTGTCCCGTATACCTATAAAGTCTTCTTCCGCCAGAAAATTGGACCAATGGTTTGGGAGGTTATTACCCAAGACACTGACAATCCCTAATCCACTGATTACGATCCCGGTATCATTATTTCTCATCGACTAAATACCAAAGCCGCTAATTACTTGTCCTGATCAGAAAACAGCCCAAAAGCTCAGAATCATTACTCTTCATTGACTAAACACCAAAGCCGTATTTTGTCCCCCGAATCCGGAAGAGAGGGAAACGGCAATCTCCAGGATTCTTTTATGTTTTTTCCTGTTAGGCGTGTAATCCAGGTCGCAAGCGGCATCCTGAGTCTGATAATTGATAGTGGGAGGTATACATCTATTATTTATGGCCATTAAACAGGCAATTGCCTCCAACGCGCCCGCAGCGCCTAATGTATGCCCCATCATGGATTTGATCGAGCTAATGGAAACCGAATAGGCAAATCTTCCCAATGCCTTTTTGATAGCGTTTGTTTCCATACTATCATTATAGAATGTCCCTGTTCCATGCGCGTTTATATAACCTATATCAAAAAGGCTGATGGAGGCCATACGCAGGGCACCCTCGATGGCCTTTACCAAACCATTGCCCTCCGGATCAGGCGCTGCCATATTTACTCCATCATTATGATTATCATATCCCAGAACCCTGCCGTATATTTTCTTCCCTCTTGCTCTGGCCGTATCTTCTCTCTCTAAAATCAAAAAGGCCGCCCCTTCGCTCAGGGCCAAACCTTTACGATCCCTGTCAAACGGGCGTACAACATCATCCGTCAGGGCATGCAAGGAATTAAAGCCCGCGAAGGAAAATTCGTTCATCACATCCACTCCGCCGGCCAGCATGATATCCGCCCTGCCTGTCAGGATCTCCAGAGAAGCCAGACCAATGGCATCGCTTCCGGAAGCGCAGGCAGTGCTGATAGTCATATTAGGGCCCCGGAAACCATACCTCCGGGCCAGATAACCGGTCAGCGCGTGATGGGGATAAAAGGACATACGACGTTTCAGGAGTTTCCCGGACGAAGAAACCATATACTGCTGTCCTGTTTGAATCTGACCAAGGATCGTCCCAACGGCCAGGCCTATTCTTAAAGGGTCTATGCATTCAAGGTCAAGGTCCGCGTCTCTTATTGAGTTATCAAGGGCAAAGCAGGCCAACCTGAATGACCGGTCCCTTTTTCCGTTGGAGGAGTATAACTCGATCTCACCTCCAACCCTTGCGGGGTATTGATCGGTGGAGAAAAAGGTTATGGGGTGGATTACATTCCTGCCGGCGCATAATCCATCCCAGAAGCAATCCTTGCCCTTTCCCTGATCCATGGGGGAGATCAATCCGATCCCGCTCACTACTACATCTGTCATAATCCTTTTATCTTGATCCTTATCCGAATCTAAGTCACCATGAAATCTATAAACAGGAAACACAATGGTCCTGATGCTTTCTATATAACTTAAAATAGAAGATAGAGCCGATCTGACGAACGGTCTTATGCAATAAGTTGGGTCCTCCCAGACAGTATTGACAATGTTCAGCCAATACCCGGTGATCCTGAAATCCCTGTATCACCTGACGGATAAATTCGTTTTTATAATAATCTCTTATGGTTGTCCGGTTTATGTTTGATACTGCCGTATCACCATTAAAATCAGTGCAGCAAAAAACGATATCCCCGTTCCACAAGATACCCAAATGCTCCCGCAGGGCCGGACAATAACCGATCCTTGCCCTACGATATCTTTTCCTGTCGATCTTCTTTTCCCCCCAATCACCCAGAATCCTGGTCTCAAAAAACAGTCGATCAGTAATCTGAATATGGTTCAGATATCTTCCTTTGGTTTTGCCCAGGACCCGGTAGACCTTTTCCCTCCCGCTCTCTTCCAATGCCTCATCATCCACCAGCCAATCAAACCACTTTTTTAAATGCCCTTGCAAAGATGCGTTATTCACCACGACAGTCTTGTCTTTAATGGCCGGCAAAAACAATAATCTCCATGGCGTGGCAAGAAAAATAACACGGACCTCAGTGGAATAAGGCGCCTTCATCATCATTCTGACTATGGATATGAGTCTGCTCTTATATTCCTCAAAGCTCAATGCAGACAACCTGCTTTTAAAAGTCATATCATCCGGAGTCTGAAGGGATAGAATCAAACGGGAAAAGCCGGATTCCATAAGGGCATACGTGTTATTCTCATCCAGCAAGCTTCCGTTAGTGCTCAGATATACATCCAGACCCTTTTTAGCGGCATACCTGACTGCCTCAATCAGATCCGGATAGCAAAGGGGCTCTCCCATGAGATGAAACAAAACCACCCTTGTGAGGTTATATCGCGATATTTCATCGAGAATCCTAACCAAGAGGTCAAAATCCATGTTACCTAAAGGCCTTGTCATTTGTGAATTAGGGCAGAAGGTACAGGAAAAATTACACCTGTTTGTCAACTCGATATGAATTCTGTCTAAAGGGAAAATGCTATCCGTCATATAGTTATATAAATATTATATATCAAAATCTTTTTTTATTAATTATCATCGAATAACGTCTGCCTCGTCCTTTTCAGTTTTTTGTAACAGCCACGCTCTATACTTGTGGGAAAAAAGATAAAATGATATTAAAAGCAAAAGGGCGAAAACAAACTGTAAAGAAAATACGTGAGTAAGAGAGTTGCCGAAAAAAACAGAAATAAAACTAATCGGAGCAACGGATAACAAAGTGCCAATAAAATAATCCCGGATGCTTATCCTGGAAACGCCCGCCAACAAGCTAAAGATCTCCCACGGTATGATTATTCGCAATGAAAATACTATTGGCCATCCTCCCGATGCAAGCCAACGATCAAACTGCAACAATCTTCCCTTTAATCTGTTCCGGATGACTGATGAAGCTATAAACCGGGTATAAAAAAACCCGATAATTGACCCCAGAATCCCCGATAACATAATATAGAAGATCCCCCTGGACAAACCGAAAACAAGGCCCGCTACAACGCTAAGCCCCATAGGGACCGGCCACAGGACAGATTTAGCGGTACAGATCAGAACGAAAACGGCAGGGGCCGATTTTGGGTGCAGAGAAAGATATTCTTTGATCTTGCCTGGTGACATAAGGGCATAATCAAAATGTGTCCTTTTTGATAAGATCATAAATATCCCAGCGACTACAACAATAAGAAACAAACTAAATTGTGTTATCTTTTTTATCCGTTCAGATCTGCTTTTTTTCATATCCCTAAAGAAATAAAATTATGCTTTAAAGCTACTAAAAAGTACATGAGTATAATCACAATGTGATTGAAACATCATTATGTCCAAAAGTGCCTGATCTGAGGTATGCCATAAATCAAAAAAATAACTTGAGTGACTTCTTCGCGAGTCATAACAACTGGTACATTCCCTTTTCTTGGCGCTCTAGAGGCAATGATTTTCTTTAATCCAATCACAGTAACTCCGCTCAGCATGAATTGAGTATTGATGAAGTCGCATTATATCATGGACTTCGTCCATTAACTTGGGGTCTTTTTCTTTTGACACTTTATAATCCTTGTGATATGTTAAGTTTAACTTCGATTATATAAGGATTTCAGGGAATTTTTGAGAATAAGACTTTAACTTTTAAAATTCTTTTTTACATGGAAATTTTAAAACTTGATTAATAGTTTTAAGTTCATATATATTTTCGTTATTATCAGGTAAAATATACAAGATAATAAGGAAATTTTCAACTTATCTGGTAAAAACGACCTGACAACCAGTGGTTGCACCAAAATTTACAAATAAGATAAATATGAAAAATAATAAAGACATCTCAGTAATAAAAGAAAAGTTGCAACAACAATTACCCTTTCTTTCTGAACGATTTAAAGTAAAATCGCTAGGGATATTTGGCTCATATATTCACCAAAAGCAAACTAAAAGCAGTGACTTAGATCTATTGATAGATTTTAATGAAGTACCAAGTTTATTAAAATTCATTGAATTAGAAAACTATTTAACAGATTTGCTCGGTATAAAAGTGGATCTTGTAATGCGAAAGGCTTTAAAACCTAGGATAGGCAAAAGAATTTTAAAAAATGTACAGAATCTATGAGTGCTGATCGTATATATGTAGATTATTTAGAAGACATCTTAGATGCAATTATGAAGGTTATAAAATTTATTTATAAGTCCCCTATATAATAATTTCTACTTAATTTTTCTTGACTTACCATTACATTATATTTACAATGTAGTTATGGATTCGTTATCATTTTCATGGGATGATAATAAAAGCAAAACTAATCAAAAGAAGCATAATGTTTCTTTTGAGGAAGCACAATCAGTTTTCTTTGATGGAAATGCTATTGAATTTTTTGATCCCGATCATTCACAGAAAGAACATAGATATATTATGTTAGGGCTTAGTTATAGACTGCGTGTTCTTGTTGTCTGCTATTGCCTTCGAAAAAAAGAATCAGAGATTAGGATAATATCTGCAAGAAATCCAACCAAAAAAGAACAAAAAACATATTTTGGAGGTTAAAAATGAAAAAAGAATATGATTTTTTGAAAATGAAAGGACGTAAAAATCCATATGCTAAAAAGTTAAAAAAGCAGGTTACTATCCGAATGGGAGTGGATGTAATTGATTACTTTAAAAAGTTATCAGAGGAAACAGGTATTCCATATCAAAATTTGATTAACTTGTATTTAAGAGATTGTGTTCAATCTAAACGTAAAATTTCTATGAAATGGGCTTCATAAAATTTTTATAACCAATCGTTCAGTGGATGCTCAGGCCTTCGACCTTAGCACCAATAAACTCAATCGTTGGCGATTAAAACCATGAGGAGTAAACCAGGTGTGTATGATTAAGCCAGTCGACAATAAGACAATGATTGATATACTATTAAAAGAATACGATACATTACGCTCTGAAATCCTAACAAGATCAACTCAGCGCATATCATTTCTGGGTTTGTTCGGCGCAACTATTGGCTATTTCTTATTTAAATATAATGATTTGATGTTTATTCAAGAAATCGGCCTCATTTTTGGTTTGGTATTCCTTGGATTGATATGGGTTCAGTTAGGAAACATCATTAATCGTTGCTCAGCAAGGATAACGGCAATCGAAAAAGAGATAAATGAGATCTCCGGCAGAAACCTATTGAAGTGGGAGACCAATAATAGATTAACTATATTTAACAAGTTTCATGGAGCAATTACACGGCATAATAAGAATAATCGCCAACAACGGCACCCTGACTTGCTTAGCTGACCGTGAAATGTTCACACCTTCATAATTGCTCGCAAGGAAGGTGATGCATTATGTTATTTGAAAATTAATTGAATGATTAATATAATTCTAAATAATGATGATATAAGAAAAATTGAAACATTCTTTCTGGAACGTTTTCCTTTCACTTTACTTCACACCCTGATAATGGCAATCTGCGAAATATAATTTAAATCAATAGTTTAATATATTATTTTTAAATAACCAGTTCATTCAGTCGACCTGGGTCTGAGTTTTAATTTCGGATTGCTCCTTTGGCCCTCAAGGCGCCTGATGATTGGCGTTGAGCTGCAAAATAGGAAAGGACATAGAAAATATATGACATACGATGTAATAGTTCTTGTGTGTGAAAAACTCAGTTATCGAGACAAATTGCGTATTAAAATAATGAGAAATATATTTATTTTATTACAAGATTCTTTAAAAATGAAAAATGTAAGGCTGTTAAAATCGTTTATGGCCTTTCATAATAATATAATAATATGTTATAATGTGTCATCTATTATATGCTGCTTTTAATTAAAAAAGAGGAGAGATATTGAAAAATGGAGTATATAAAATAAATATTCATAATATTAATAAATTATATATAAATGAAATTAAGTATAATACTTTTATTTCATTATGTTATGGAGGTGCTATACATGAAACAGGCCGGAGATATAGCAAATGATTTTTGTAAAGATTTTAATATAGAAAGACTTTTAAAAGATATAATTGAATTGCTTAACTGTAATCAACATATTAGCTGGCATGTTAGAGTTTTATCAAGAAATAAATACGAGCTTGTTGATTCTTTTGGATGGATAAAAGAATATTTACCAACAGAGAGAACAAAGGATGATCCATATTCATCATCTGTTCTTGTTTCTAAAACAGGTTTTCCCCTATTTGTAGATATTAAGAAATATAAAGATAAATCTTACAAAGATATAATTATAAGCAATGAAGAAATGTTTAACATACATTTTGCAGAAGACGTAGGGATTAATATTGAAAATAAATTGGACAGTGATTTTATAAATATTCTTAATAAGGCGTTAGAAAATAAAACACATTATCTTTTAATTATTCCTATAAATCTCCAAGAGCATTGTTTAGCAATTATTCATTTGTTCTGTAATAAAAAATTAACTAATAATGAAATGGAAAAAATTAATAATTTGAGAAAAGAATTAATTTTACCTTTTTCAAATTTTAAAGAATATTTTGGAGAAGATAAACTTTTAAATTCAATTTGTGAATTAAATGAAAACTTACTGAATAAAAATATATTTTCTACTGATTTAATAAATTTATTAATTAATTTAACGGCAAAAATATTTAATGTAGATGAATGCACACTTTCTCTTATTTATAAAGATAAAGATAATGAATATAAAAAAGATGAATATAATTTAATGACAAAATATAGGCGTTTTATCCGAGTTGTTGGTTCTAGCAATATTAATGATAATACAAAAAATAAATGCAAAGAAATTTTGATAAAAAAAGTACCTG
Source organism: bacterium (assembly GCA_049472415.1). GTDB lineage: Bacteria > SZUA-182 > SZUA-182 > DTGQ01 > JAFGSM01 > JBLIRM01. Next base: position 7,158 of record JBLIRS010000127.1, read on the forward strand.
AGGAAATTAAAGACATATTTAAAAAAACTGATTTAGATATACTTGAAGATATTAATGATAGTTACTTAGACAATCAATTACAGAAGTTATTAGATGATGCATTATTACAGACTCCATTAGAAGAAGATAACAATATTATTCTTCAGAAAACAAAAGATTCGAAAAAAAGATTTGGTTTAAGAAGACTATGTGCTAAAACAAAAGAAATTATAGTATTTTATCCTGAGAATTCTGGACAAAAGAGAAAAATTGAATTTTATTCAATGTCACGAAAAGGTTTTATTTCCGGTGAAGAATTAAAGAAAAATAAAGAATTGCAGGAAGCAGAAAAAATTGTAAAAGAATATCAAGAATGGCAACGATATAAAGGACATTTAATTTTTTTTATTCATTCAAATTTTGATTTTTTTAATGTAGTTCATGCACCATTATTAATCGGAAAGGGAAAAGAACAAGAGTTAATTGGAGTTCTAAGTATAGAGAATAAGATTAATTATGAAGGAAAAGTAGGAATTCATAAATACTCAGTTTATGAGTTGGAAACCTTTAAGAAATGGGTGAATATAATCTCTTATTGTATTGAAAATAGAAGTTCTAAAGATCTTCTTAGACAGATTATTGACAGTTCACCACAAGGGATTATTTTTAGTGATATCTCAGGAAAAGTAATCGAAATTAGTCCACGAGCTAAAAACATTTTAAAAATTGAAGATAATGAAGTAGATGATGTTAGAGAGATTTATTTTGATGAAGATAATTTAAACAAAATATCAGTTGGACTTAAAAAAGCCACTGAGAAATCTAAAGGTAAAGAAGAAGGTTTTGATGGTTACTTTGCTATTTTAAAAAATTTCAAAAAAAATGATAATAGCAGAATTGTTGTTGAGGGTTCTGCTTATAATCTACATAATTTTATTCCAAAGCTTCTTCCAAGACTTGGAACAGTTGGATATATTAATTTAGAAAAACAAGAAGCTATTGCTGATATTATTTTAGAGGGTTTATTTGATACATTATCTAGTAAAGGGAAAGATCCCGAAAAGGTAATTTCTAGTATTATTAAGGAGATCCCAAGAATTTTTGAAGCAGAAAGTTGTATATTATTAACTTCTAATAAAAGAGATCTCCTAGATGCAAGGCAAAAATCTTTTTTAGAAGAAGAACATAAACGGATTGTAAGTAAACAAAATATTAGATATATAGCCTCAAATGAATTTGAAACAAAAGGAAAAGAAGTTGGTTTTTCATTAAAAGAGGAACTTGGAAAATTTAATTTTTTTAGAATATTAAATAATAAAGAATCAGTAGGATTAGATTTAAAAGAACCCGTAAAATATTTAGTAATACCAGAATCCAATGAAAATATTTCCTTTCTAAAGGAAGGATTAACTGCATATGCAGTAAGGACTAAAAAAATAATAAGGTTAGATGAAGATAAAGAAAATCATCCATCTAGAGATGGTAAGAAAACTGGAAATTGTAAATCCGTCTTGATTATACCTATTTTACAACCTATATTTTTGGGAGAAGAAAAGTCACATGAAGAGATAATTGGTGTTCTTAAAATTCAGAATAAATATCGAGGGATTTTTACAGAAATCGATGAAATTGTTGGTAAAATTATAGCCAAGGCACTAAGTTTTTTAATTATTGGTGGGGTTTCTTTATATAATAGAGAATGTGGAATAAAAATTTTAGAT
>JBLIRS010000128.1:0-8779 GCA_049472415.1 bacterium
ATGTAATAAAAAGCCATGGAACAGCAGTATATCTATCTTATTTTCTAAAATATATGGGCCAAATATGGAAGGAGACAGAAACTCAATTTTTTCAGGTCCATTTCTCCAATACTGACTCATGCCCGGAAGAGACAGCTCTTCCTGAATTTTCGAAAGCCCCTTTTATCAAACTGTATCCCTATATTCCCAGGATAATCTGGCGCTTTTATGAATTGCTCTTTTGTTACTTAAAAATATGCAAATGCCTATTTCAAAGGATTAATGAGAACTCAACAACTGTATTTGTTTGTGGTGAAGCACTTCTTCCTGTGGTACTTCTGTGCAATATAATGGGTTATAAATCGGTATTTGTTAAGATGGGTATCATTGAAGAGTTTAAGTACTCATCAAACTGGCTGTCCGGATTAAAATACTTGGTTCTTCGCCAATTGGAAAAGAGATTAATGCAAAGGTTCGGGGCAATCACCGTGGTTTCCGAAGGTATGAGGAAGTATTTAGAGCGAAACTATAGTATACCCCCTATACGTATGGCTGTTTTACCCTGTGCAGCAGATCAGGATACCTTTGGATACAGGCCGGATTCACGTCTCGAAATACGCAGGGATTTGGGTTTGGAGGACCGGATTGTTTTTGTTTACAGCGGGATCTGTGCCCCATGGCAATGCATCCGGGAAACAATAGCCTGTTTTAAACTCATAAAGGATTTCGATGACAGGGCCTTTTTATTGGTCCTTTCCCCGGACAGGGAGCTTTTTAAACAATATCTGTCATGCCTGGACTCAGAGGATTATCGTGTGCTTTCGGTTGAACATACTCTTATGGACCGATATCTGTCCTCCGCTGATTGCGGGTTCCTTATTCGAAAGAGCGATATCATCAACAGGGTGGCCTGCCCCTTAAAATTTTCCGAATATCTCATGTGTGGCCTTCCGGTAATTATCGGCCCTAAAGTGGGTGATTTTTCAAAAATAATACAAAAGGAGGGAATCGGAGCAGTGATAGATCCGGATCACCCCGAAGGCTGGAAAAACCGGCTGTCACCCCTTTTGAAACAGATCTCCAATAATGGAAAGGATTTAAAAAACAGTTGTTACCAGCTTGCTCTAAACAGGTTTTGCTGGGAGACTATTTCACATAGATTGATGTTATTGGAATCAGCCCCTAAAATCAGAGACTTAAAAGATCCCTTCTTCTCAAGAACCTGCCGGAATTTTGAGAAATTACATCCCATCGAATAAAGGTTAGCCTTGTTAAGTAAGAATTTAAGTAAGAATAAAAGACAAAAGGATTTTGTGCGGCACCCGAATGGGGAATTTCAGGGACGGGTCGAGAGGATCTCCCTGAATCCCGATCCTGAAGTGTCTGTTATTATACCCACCCTGGATGGTAACCGTAACGGATACCTGCCTGTTCTCCTGGAGCAGATCAAAGGGCAGACCTTTTCGTCCCTGGAGGTGCTTGTTATTCATGGTGATCATAGGCAGGGCAGGGCCATTAATCTGGGGGCGTTGATTGCCAGAGGCCGGGTCCTTATTACCATGGATGACGATACCCGTTTGGGACATAACAGGGTCATCGAAAACATGGTCCGTGTATTAAAAAATAACCCGGATATAGGCATTGTGGGTGTAGCCAATGTAGTTCCCGAAGAAGCATCCTTATTGGTAAGGCTTGCCATGAAACAGATACCGAGACGCAGCTCTCCGATGGTATCCCGGATAACAGACAGTGATATGGCAGAGCATCCTTGTCTTGCAATATCAAAGGCCCTTTTTTACAGGATCGGCGGCGAAAATGAATTGATACCAAGGGGCCTGGACCCCTATTTGCGATATATGGTGAGAGAACATGGATTTAGAGTTGTGGTTATTCCCGGAACGTGGATCCACCACCTGCCGCCTCCGGGTCTATACCGCCTGATAAGACAGTTTTTTCGAAACGGGAAAGGGGCCGCCTTTTGTCAGAAATTTTATCCGCAGTGGGTCCTGGAGTTGACACGGAGTCATTCAAATCCCCGGAAGATTCAAAGGGGGATTATTTATCGTTTGGCCCGCAATTATATAAATCTTTTCGTTTCTATTATTAGGGGAGAACCTTTATATTTTATAACACAGGTATCCTATCTGGCCGGTTTCTGCCTGGGAATCCTAACCTTGAAACAGGATTATATTTAGGTGCATTGAAAAAAGCCTGCATTCTTAAACAACTAAAAAGTCTCAGACATAGAAAGAAAAAAATCTTTGAAAGGCATATTCAGCGAACATAAACTGATTGCCGAAAACCTGCTGACACATGGTTATAAGGAGGTTTCCCCTTCTTTTTGGATTCAACAGGACCGGTTCTCAAGCAGGCATGAATATATAGAAGACCGGGATAGCAGGATATATTCTGTTTTTATAAGGGGTGAATCAAGTCAGGACCTTGTGGAAAGAATAAAGGCATATATATCGGGCGAAACGGAAGCCCTTGGATCATTAAAAGGAAGATGGCTGATTGTAATCTATGAGGAATCAACCTCCCTGACAAACCCTCCCAAAATCACTATCATCTCGGATAGAATCGGAAGCCACAGGGTTTATTATTCATATGACGGCAGCTCGTTTGAGTGGTCCACGAGTTTTAGTGAACTTATAGAATCAAAAAGGAGGTATTCCCGGGAATCAAAACTTGATGTGTCAGCATTAAATGGATACCTTTGCTTTCTCCATCAGCCTTCATATAAAACCCTTATCCAGGGGATTTTTTTTCTCCCGCCTGCTTCATGCCTGATTCTGTCCGGGGGCAGTTTAAAGATCGATAGATACTGGTCTCCGGAGTTTGATCCGCAAATTGAATCAGAGGAAAAGGCAGTATCCGAGATAAAATATCTGATCGACGAATCTGTAACTCCCCAGATCCAATCATCGGATAAAAAAACAGGGATTTTTTTAAGCGGAGGTATGGATTCTTCATTGCTTTGTAGTATATCTGCCCAAAATGGTTTGCATCCGGTAACATTTACCGCCGGTTTTGATGGAACAGGTGATGAAAGAGCGGCGGCAAAGGCGGTTTCCACGCATTTTAAGACCCGGCACAGAGAGATCATTATAAGGCCCGAAGATGTTCCCGATCTGCTCTGGGATGTTACCCGCTGTCTCCAATTCCCTGTGGGGAATCCGTCCAGTCTCGCCACCTTCGCCGTTGCAAGAGAGGCAAAAAATGAAGTGGACAGGCTTCTTTCCGGTATCGGAAGCGATGAGGTCTTTGCCGGGCACATAAAACACATCCTCGCCAGGTACTGGCCCATATCCAAAAAGGCAGTCTCGCTAATGAGAAAAACTTTTTTCGCTTTTGGTGGAATCAACAAGGACATCGTTGTGGGGCGCCCCAGGGTCATCTCCCGCTATATGGATCTTTACACATACATTGCCCATGATCAATTAAACAGGCTCCTGCTTCCCGGATATGTATCAACAAAAAACGGTTTCTATTCGGACCTTTACAGGGATGCCTTTCACGAGGAACAGTTCCTGGCGGATTTATTTATATGGCTTTGTGACGATCTTGTTTCAATGGCGACAACCCTGGTCGCTCACCAAGATATATTGTTGGATCTCCCCTTATGCGGTGACGACATTATAGCCTGTGCAGCCAGGATACCGCTGGCAATGAAAATAAAGGGAAGGACCGGCAAGGTTATCCTGCGCAAGGCTGTCGATGGCCTGGTGCCGGAGTGGGTATTAAGGAAAAAGAGACAGGGCTTTACCCTCCCAATGGGACATTGGCTTAGAGGCCCCTTGAGATGTCTGCTGGATAGCTATCTGGACCGCAGATCGATAGAAAAAAGAGGGATCTTCAATCCAGAAATGATCCAACGGATCATTGATACGCATCTTTCGGGTAAACAAGACCTTTCCCTTCAGCTCTGGGGCTTAATAACATTGGAGGTATGGCAGAGGATTTTCCTTGATACGGAAAATTGATGGATTTTCTGAAGGAATATAAAAATGAAAAATAATAAAGAACTAAAGACACTTATTTTTAGCGATTTTTTCTTTCCTGACAGTATGGGGGGAGCCAATAAAATGGCCTATCATTCCTCCCGGGGGCTTGTTAAAAAAGGCCACAGAGTTATGCTAGTTACCAGGAGGGCGAGGCCGGATCTCCCGGATCGGGAAACCATAGACGGGATAGAGGTTTTCCGGTATGACCTCCCCCGGAAAACATTCACCGGTTACAATTTTTCGGCGAGGCCAAAAATAAGAAAGATATTGAATTCCATTGAAGGAGAAGTAAATGCCTTGGACCTTATAATCCTTCACCAGCCGCTTGTGGCACTGGAAGCTGTCACCCATCCTTTTATCGGAGATACGCCATGGATCTATAATTTTCATTCACCATGGGGAGAGGAATTTCGAATCAGCCGGTCCTTTAAATGGCTCAATATGTTGAATCCAGGATTTCTTTTTCAGAAAAGGATAAAGGACTGGATTGAGGACAGGGTGTTGAAAAGATGTCAAAGGATAATAGTCCTGAGCAGGTTTATGCAGGAGCAGTTGGAAAATATCCACGGAATGTCCAATAAATCGGTAATCATCCCGGGAGGGGTTGACACAGAGGTCTTTTCTCCCCCTAAGGATAAATGTTTTATAAGAGAAGAGCTCGGATTGCCTCAAGGCAAGATCATACTTTTTACTGTCAGAAATCTGAGACAGAGAATGGGGCTTATGAATCTGATAAAGGCAATGGTGGATCTTGGAGATATCAGGGAAAAGGTCCATTTGGTTATAGGGGGTAAAGGGGATCTTGGGGACAAACTCAAAAGATTCTCAGCGGATCAAAAGATAGAAAACAGTATTACCTTTTCGGGGCACATATCACAGGAGGATCTTCCCAAATTCTATAAGGCTGCCGATTTCTTTATCCTGCCCACAGAAAAGCTTGAGGGTTTTGGGATGGTAACACTGGAGGCCCTGGCGACCGGTCTCCCTGTCATCGCCACGCCTGTAGGCGCAACTCCTGAGATCATAAATCAGGTCGACAGAGGATGGCTGTGTGAAGATTCTTCAAGCAAGTCTCTTTCATTGAAGATTGCCTATCGATCGGGATGGTTCATCCAGCATCCCCATGAATATAAGGAAGTAAGCAGACGATGCAGAAATCTGGCAGTAAAAAAATATTCCTGGCCGAGAATTATGGAACACTGGGAGACCGAATGTGAGGAGGTAATCGAGGCTTGCAAAAGGTGGAATTAAATAAAATGCAAGGACCGGTAACCTGTGTCCATGTAATTACACGTATGGATAAGGGAGGTTCAGCAGAAAATACCTATCTTACAGTAAAAAATTTGAATAGAGACAAGTTTAAGCCTGTGCTGATTATCGGGCCCACTATTGAATCGGAAATGTCGGCGAGGGAGAGGGAGACAAAATACTATGAACTGGAAGGACTCGTAGAGAATGGTGTTAAGGTGATGGTCTGCCCCCATCTTTATCGCAGGATCTCCCTGTATCATGATCTTATGGCTTTTTTCTGGCTGTTTATAACTATCAGGAACCTGAAGCCGGAAATAGTACATACACATACATCAAAGGCGGGTATACTGGGCAGATGGGCAGCCTTTTTTAACAGAGTACCCATAATATGTCATACTCCGCACGGACATATATTTTACGGATACTTCGGGCTAATGAAAAGGACTTTGTTTAAATGGGCGGAGAGACTCACATCCCCGATTACCCGAAGGATCATCTGTCTGACGGAAGGGGAAAAGGATGATCATGTACAGCTCAAAATAGCCCCTGAACACTTATTTTTTGTCTGTCCCAGTGGTGTTGATCTGGATGAAATGAAAAGGGACTTTTATCAGTATATCTCCGAGGAATGGCAAAAGGAATTAGGTGTGAATAAGGATGATCTTGTAATAGGAACAATGGGAAGGCATGTGAAGGTCAAGGGCCATGATATCCTTTTGGAAGCCAGCCGGGAAATCCTTGAAAGGAAGCCCAATGCCCTTTTTTGTTTTTTAGGCTCCGGGCCGCTGAAAGAAGAGCTGGAGGAGAAGGCCAAAGAATGGGAAATCTCCCATAGAATAAGGTTTATCCCCTGGAGAGAGGACCCAGGACCTGTTTTGAATCTTTTCAAAATTTTTGTGTTTCCGTCTCTGAATGAAGGAATGGGCAGGTCTCTCGTAGAGGCAATGGCCCTCGGGAAACCAGTGATAGCGACCAGAACCGGCGGAATACCGGACCTGGTAAGCGATGGGGTAAATGGACTCCTTGTGCCCCCCTCTGATGCTTCCGCCCTGGCAGAGGCCATCCTTATGCTGGCAGACAGACCGGACGAGATGGAAAAAATGGGGCAAATAGGTGAAAAAATTGCACAGGGATATTCACTTAATGTAATGATGCAAAAGATAGAAGGGATGTATCAGGATTTGTTGGAGACAGCCCCCCCTCACTTTAACAAAATACATCAATAATTTTTGATTTTTTTGATATGTACATCTTGATATTTACATCAATCTATAATTATTTTGATTGTCTGCCTGCCTTCTTTCACGCCCTTTATATTTTCCCCCCATACCTCTTATATTATATTTGCCAATAACGACCCATCCTGTTGATCTTTGAAAAGAGTCTATACTCCCCTTCAAGATCATTTCATCGAGGAGCCAGGGTTTTACCTCATCATATCTCCCTCCGGGATACTTTACTTTAATGTACATATAATGTTACCTTCAAATTTTAAAAGGTTTGGTTTTTGATCCTGCCCATATTTTTTTGGGCATCTTTAACAGCCTGTAATAATAAAAGTGTGGTGTAAGGCTTTTTTATAAACTTAAAATTTCTTTCACATATCAAAGGCCACTGCGATTTCTGGTCACTATATCCACTGCTCAGGACAACAATCAGCCGGTTGTTTTTAGTTGTCAACTGGTCAGCCAGATGAATACCATCCTGATCAGGCAAAACCACATCGCTCAATACCAGTTCAAAGTTTCCGCTTTCTTTCTCAAAAAGCTCCAAAGCCTCCTGCGCATTCGCAGCTTCCATAACTTTATATCCATTTTTAATTAGGGCCTTTTTAGCAAATTTGCGAACCCCTTCCTCATCCTCCACAAGAAGAATTTTCTCGCCATTTCCTTTAAATTCATCCAACAGGAAAAGATCTTTGGATTTGTTTTCCTGCTTTACTGATAAAGCAGGCAGATAAACCTTGAATATGGAGCCGTGATCGGGCTCACTGTATACATTTACAAATCCGTTGTGCTGTTTAATTATTCCATAAACAGTTGACAGACCGAGGCCGGTGCCCTTACCGGGACCCTTTGTGCTGAAAAAAGGTTCAAATATCTGATTAAGCGTGTTTTTGTCCATGCCAAAACCGGTATCCTCAAAGGAGAGGCACACAAAGTTTCCCGAACGGCTTTCAGGTATTAATTTAGATGCCTCCTCATCTAATATTACGTCTTCTATCTTGATTGTAAGTGTGCCTCCGGTAGGCATAGCATCACGGGCATTCACTGCAAGGTTTATAATGATTTGAACAATTTGCCCATGATCCGCCTTCACGCGACCTGTTGCAGGTTCATTGATAGTGACTAATTTGATGTCCTCACCGATTATACGTCTGAGCATCTTTTCTGTTTCGGTAACTACCGCATTAAGATCCAGTACCTTGGGTTGAAGCATCTGCCTTCGGCTGAAAGCCAAAAGCTGGCGGGTCAACTCTGTGGCGCGTTCTCCTGCCTTAAAGATTTCCACAATGTCATTACGTCTTAGGTCATTCGGGTCAAGCTCATGTAAAAGAAGATCGCTGTTACCGGTGATAACGGTAAGAAGATTGTTGAAATCATGCGCTATCCCACCTGCCAGCCTTCCAATTGCGTCCATCTTCTGTGCCTGAAGAAGCCTCTCCTCACTCTTTAATAAGGCCTGCTCCGTCTCTTTACGTTCCGTTATATCATAAATAACTCCCTGGATTAGCACAGGTTCCCCGAATTCATTACATGTATTCTGGATAATTTCTTCAACCCATCGTATTTTTCCATCTTTACATAAGATTCTGTATTCCCTTTCCGTAGAAAAATAAGGGATTGTTTTTAATCTTCTTGATATCTCATAAATTGCGGTTAAATCATCATTATGAATAATCTGGTCCCACCTTGGCATTTCCGCGATGAAGTCTTCTCCCGTATAACCTGTAATTGACTCGACCGCCCCATGGAAAAAAATGGGTTTAAAATTTATATCAGCCTGATGTATGATACCTTTGAAGTTTTTTGCAAATGACCTATATCTCTGTTCACTCTCACGCAAAGCCTCTTCCGTGAGCTTTCGGTCGGATATATCCTTAAGGTCTTCAACAATTCCGATAATTTCACCACTCGAGCTTCTAAGTGGGGTTGCGGTTAGAATACAAAATATTTTTTGGCCATTATTGCATATTTTTTCTATATCACATTCAACATGCTCTTCACCTTCAAGGACACGTTTAAGCGTACAATTGGCTGTATGACAAAGGGGCCCCTTAAGCAACTCATAGCATTTCTTGCCCATTGCCTCCTTTTTGTTGATCCCCAATAGCGTTAAAAAGCTATCGTTGAATTCAAGCATATTGTAATTCCTGTCAATGACTCGCAATCCGTTACCAGTGGTACGAAAAATCTGATTGATTTTTTCATCAGGAATGCCTAATGCCTTCGCAAGGGGCGCAATACTATCCGGCGGGTCACTCGTCAGGATGTTGATTTGCATACCTTCATCAAATAAAGCCGTGAGGGTCTGTTGTGCTTCGG
>JBLIRS010000129.1:0-8774 GCA_049472415.1 bacterium
GGATTTTGTTGCTCCGAAGGGTTTGACGGTCAGATTGATTGATTGAAAATCACCATTGATTTTGACTTCCAGGCCACTCTTGGTGATGCCCTCATTTTTTGAAATGGCCCTGCGAATGAGAGAGGCCAATTCGAGTTTCAAACCCTCCCGGATCATTTCGAATATGTTTAAACTGGCCTTTCCAGAGGCAGGTTCCAGATATTTGCCCGTTCGCCCATGGAAATAAACAATCTCCCCTTTTTCATCGATAATCACACATGGAGGGGCAAATTCTTCCAGCAATTTCCTTTCAACCTGTCCGGACAGATTGATTGGCTGGATGGTTTCTAATTCCTGGGACATTTCGACCTTTCTGATGCCTTCTGCTGAAAATCTATGGGGAAAATCCACAATGTGGCGTAACATAACGGGTGTTTCCTTACATTGAAAAATCTTCCATTTCTTATGAATCACAGAGAATAAATCCCCGAATCCGGTTATGGTTTCAGAAGATCCCAGGAAGAGTATCCCGCCGGGTTTTAAGGCATAATGGAAAAGGGGCAAAAGCTTTTTCTGTAACTCGGCATCCAGATAAATCAGGAAGTTCCGGCAGCAAATCAGATCCAATTTGGTAAAGGGCGGATCTTTAACTATGTTTTGGATCGAAAAAATCGCCATTTCCCTTATCTCCTGGCAGATATGGTATGTATTGGCTTCCTTTACAAAAAATCGCATTAAACGCTCATGGCTTATGTCAGCGGAAATGTTCTCAGGATAAATACCAGCACGGGCTGTATTAATGGCTTCTTTATCAATGTCTGTCCCAAATATCTGGACATTAAATTTTCGCTTCAGCGTATCAAGACATTCCCTGATGATTATGGCTATGGAATAAACCTCTTCACCGCTTGAGCAACCGGCAACCCACACCCGCAAGTTATAACCGTCGGGTTTATTTGAAAGAAGATTTGGCAACACCTCTTTCACCATTACTTCAAAAGCTTCGGGGTCCCGGAAAAAACTGGTCACACCGATCAAAAGGTCTTTGAAAAGGGTCTCAATCTCATTGGGGTTTTGCTGGAGATAACGGATATAATCCGAAATTCTATCAATCTGGTGGATATTTATACGCCTTTCGATTCGCCGGTATATGGTATTTTTTTTGTAAAAAGAAAAATCGTGACCTGTCTGCGCACGAATGAGAAATATGATCTTCTGTAAGGAATGGGAGCCTTCTTCAGAAACTGATAAAATTTTTTCTCTGACAGCCGGTTGCATATGATTAATATATTTGACAAGTTGCTCAGGCATTTTCTCTACAGCCAGGATATAATCCACAAGTCCTGTTTCTATGGCGCTTCTGGGCATAGGATCATACTCGGCAGTCTTCGCATCCTGAGCCATTACCATCCCCAGTCCGGCCTTGATAGCTCTTATGCCCTGAGTCCCGTCCGTCCCGGTTCCGGAAAGTACAATCCCGATAGCCCTTTCTCCCTGGTCTTCAGCTAAGGATTGGAAAAAGAAATCAATGGGCAGCCTTGAGCCATGAGGTTTTACCGGAGCTATTAACTGAAGCGTTCCGTGGAGGATGGCTATGTTTTTATTGGGCGGGATAACGTATATACAATTTGATTTGACATTCATCCCATCATCCGCCTGGCACACATCCATTTTTGTATATTTTCTGAGCAGGTCTGGCATAATGCTATGGTGGGTAGGGGAAAGATGCGTTATCAGGATAAATGCCATCCCACTCTCAGAAGGCATATTCTGAAAAAAACGCTCAAAGGCATCCAATCCCCCGGCAGAAGCGCCAATGCCCACAATGAAAAAATCCTTGCTTTTTTTTCTCTGGGCAGAGGTCTTTTCCGTCTTTGAAAGGGCCGTTTTATTAAAAGGTGATTGGGTAGTTTCTTCCTGGTCAGGCTTTTTGAAAAGCTTGTTTTGCTTTAAATCTTTTTTCCTTACCACATGAAAACATCCCCTTTCAGCCATAAATTACATAAGTTTTTTCATATATAACCATTATAGACTATATCATAATTTTAGCACAATTGAATCTATTCCAGCAATTTTTCTTATATGCAGGCTCTTATAAATAAAAACATGGGATGATTGCATATAAACCTTTGGAGAAGATATATAAGATTGATGCTAATCAATCTCGACAATGATTTTTCTTTTCAATTCCTTGTCGACCTGCTCCTGGAATTTTTTATATTCCGGGAAATCTTCAACAGGCACATATCTCTGTCTTATTTCGTATCGCAGATAGTAGGTAATTATATGATCATCCAATGAGTATTCGGAAATAAAGAGAATTTGAGGGATTTCCAGGGTGATAGGTGGTGGCATATAAAGAACACTAATGTTCTCAGGCAAATTTATATAGGTAAAACCTTCTCCAACGGATGTATTCTCCAAAAAAACAGGGTATACTCGTTCGTCTTTAGTTATGGCAGTCTTATTGGGTGAGAGGGATGTAACCTTTATAAATCCGATATCTCCGGCCCATTCGATATAATCCGGACTGTTATATTTATACTCAAGTTTATAAGGTTCATTAAGATCTTCAACATCGCAAAGTGTAAAATCTATTAAGCTTCCGCCAGTAGCTTTTTCAGTAATTATTGTCTCGATATGTTGTCTTATGTATATTGGCTCTAATGCCTTAAAATATTTCCTGCTAAAGATGGCATTAATTCCTGTTGATGTTACCGTTGTGGAAACCGTGGCGGAGGAATCTTCGGCTATCCGGATATCCGTGATCTCCAGATCCATATTTTTTTCAGGCGCAACTACCGGGACCCGTGTAAAGCTATATCCATCATCAAAGATCACAAGTGTCTCACGATCCTGTATCCCGCCTGGTATTTCTCCGAAAGAGCATGTTTCCACAGTAGAATCCATCCATATCCATTCATCATCAAGAATACCAAGAGTAATTACATGATCAAACGCATTAACCCGAGGGATTTCTTCCCATGCCCGTCCATGATACAGGGTGCTTATAAGCGCGGGGTATGCATCAATACCTACCTCCCTGAGCATGGTAATGAGCAATATGGATTTATTCTTGCAATCACCATATTTATTTTCAAATACTTGAGATGCCTGCTGCGGCCTTACAGAACCCTTGCCGTATTCCAGACCCACATATCTTATCTGTGAGGCTACATAATGAAATATAGCCCTTGCCTTATCTTTTCGAGTATCCAGATTGCTTGTTAATTGGTTTATCTTGGACCTTATCGCATCATCAGGGATAATTGCCTGAAATTCAAAATCGCGCCACCAGTCAGCTATCACCTCCCATGACGGGAAAGAGGTTACATAAATAATAGGGGTTATATCAAGAACAGGCGGCATCATCGGTTCTACAAGCATCCCGGGTATTCCGTTCAGGCTCCAGGTAAAATGTTTCATTTCACCATCCAAAATAATCTCCGGCTCCAGGGGGCTTCCATTGACAATCCTTATATTAAATTCCCGATCGGCAGGGGCAGAAAGATTAATCCTTGCCCTTTTAACAGGATTTGTTGATGCAAGGGTAAAGCCGGCGTCAATTTCTTTTGGATCAAATCGCTTGGAACCGGGGATGTCTTCTATGGTAACCTGGTATTCAATTATAGATCCTACAGTTATATCCGGCATGGATATTATAAGGACCTTAATATTACTGTAAAAAGGGAAATCAGCCCAGGGTGTGACTTCCTGAATATCTTCTCCGCCTGCCCCTATAATTGTCCCATCAGGTTTTATAACCCTTGCCAGATCAACGTCTATGCTTCGGTAGGTGGAGTCATAAGATAATTTGATTTCGCTTGCATCTTTTCCTCGTTCATCCATGATCTTAATTAGTTTATGGATTTTATTTATTAACGTATCATCCGGTAATATCTCATAGTGGATATCGTTAAGAAGGACAATCATGCCAATTTCCGGCATATCCTCAGGTTCCGGTGCACTCATTATTAGCATCAATATTTCTTCTTCTTCTAAATCTTCAATAGTGGAAGCACCGCCGGTCAATTCAATATCCTGAAGATGGCCTGTGGCTTCTGATGCCCAGTTGCTATCCGGTAAAATATCTATCACTTTATTAAAATATTGCTTTGCTTCCACAAACAGATGTTTTTCCTCAAAGACAATACCCATTGTATAAAGGATTTCAATGTCATTTGGGTCCATAAGCTCTGCCTTTTGCAATTCTCGAAGGGCCCTTGTGAGATCATTTGCTTTAAAATATGATAAGGCTAGACCCCTTATAGCCTCCTGGTTCTCCGGTTCCTTCTCGATAACACGGCTATACTCTTCGATTGCCTCCATATATTTACTCTGCTGATAATAAACCTTTGCTAATTGTAAACTTGCTTTTACATTATAAACCTGAAAACCGATAGCTAGTTTTAAATATCGCTCTGCGTCTTCAAGATATTCATTCCCAAGGGCTTGATATGATATCCCAAGCATGAGATATACCTCTTCTTTTGCAGAGGACAAGTTTATAACCTTTTTTAGTTCCTTTATTGCAAGGTCATATTCTCCCTCCAGAAAAAAGGCACGCCCCTTGGATAAATGAATGAGTGCTGAATCCTGGTTGAGTGAAGACCCGTAATACCCCCAATAATCATTAATAGGAAGGTTTATCGTCCAGTTTAATGGCATCTGAAAGGTGGAATATTCATTATCTATCCGAAATGAATTTGGAAGCGAGTTCCATGGAAAAATGCTCTGTTCTATTTGTAAAAGGTTAAAGGTGTTTTGCAGAATTCCTGTATTTAGTCCTTGTAAAATTGGATGTTCCCATAAGGATTGTAAATAATATGAATGTTTGTTGGTTTGAATCCATGAATTTATATTTAAAGGATCATAATAGTTAAAACCCAAAGAGTAATCCTTTAGCCGCAGATTCTGGGTTGTTTGTAAAAAAGTGTAAGCATCAAATGTATTTTTGGTATTCGATCCCCGTAAAACGGAACTTGCCCATAAAGGATCTATTTGATATGCGTCAATGATGGTTTGTGCAAAAGAATTTGTATTTAAATAGGTATAAGAGTTGGATTGTGATAACTGAGATTCGTTTTGAACCGATTGAATCCACTGATATGAATACTGCGCTTCAATCCTTGGGATATAGTAAGTAATAAAAAAGCCAAGGAGAAAAAATATCGAAATTCCGCAATTTCTTATTTTAACCATAACAATAACCATTACCTTTCAATCCCTATTAATCTTTCTCTTTTTATAGGTTTATTTTCTTCAGCCTTAAAAACCTGTATCAATCAGATTAATCCATGGATATCTTTTTAATCCAATTATATCTGTTAAGTAAGTATTTGATGAACCTACAAAAAGTTATTAAGGGATTGCTATGGCATTTTTTGTTAAAGGCCATTGGCGGAGTGAGCTTTAGGCCCTTAAAAAAGGCCCCTCAATGACGAAATGACTTCTTGCGAATTCATTAAATTTGGTCCTTAAAAACCTCAATTGCTTATAAGCTGACAGGCTTTTCCCTTTTAGTTAAATGCCCCAGTAAGTTGTTATGTCTGTTGCTTCACTACTGATGAGGCCTGCTCCACTGCCTAAGCCACCAAGTCCAGCTAAACTGCCTAGTCCGGCCTGGCCAGGGCTTTCTGAATATCCGACCCCACTGATTATCGAAGAGGATCTCGTTCCATTGACTCCACTTATAATATCCAAACTGCTAAGGCCACTGAATTTTATAGCGATTTCGGTCATTAAAACCAAGCTGCTGTAACTACTATATATATCATCATACCTGTCCATAATTCCTAATCCGCCCAGGACATAGAGACCAGTAATCATCCCAGGGCTCTTGAAGCTGCTATATATGCCGTCTTGCCCATATATACCATACAGTCCATTCATCATAGAAAAAGGAATTATAGTCCTGAACAAACTATCATACATCCCAAACATACTAAAATCCTCAGTATATTCCCAATTAAAATAGCCGGGATAAGCTGTTGAGTTATATTGAGCATAACATAGGTTAGAGATGATAAATAAACACCCTAAAAAGATTATTGATGAAAGTCCCATTGATTTAACCTTATTCTTCCTAAACATTTTTTTAACCTCATCGTTTAATTTGCCTGCTCAGAATCTTAAATTATGTTTTTTTATAGGAGCCTTTTTAAGCCATCCTGGGCATTAATAAATTCAAATTACTGCTTTTATTATTGACTATAATCCACATGCCCCCCCTTTACTTTAATTCATGGATATGGCATAGGGTCCGCTAATACTGAAACAAGAAAAGTCTAGTAAATATGTTTCTAGCTCATGATATAAGCCTTTTTTCTTTGAAATTTTAATAATGTTTTTAATCATTCGAAATTTTAGTTGATGTAATGCATTAAGTTTTATGTTCAAAATCTTTGCTATTTCAGTAAAATTTAGCTCTTCTTCATAAATAAGCTTAAATAGATAATTATACCTTTGAGGTAGTTCTTTTCTTAATGCCAATATAATTTTTTGGAGGTCTATGTAATTCAACCTTTCATAATCATTTTTGGTAGAAATGTAATATTGAATATACCCTTGATCAATAAAATTTTTCTTTTTTCTTAATAGATCAACCACAGTATGAAAGCTGATCTCTCTTAGATAGGCCCTAAAAGAACGCTCATTTTGACCTTTAAAATTTTTTAATATTTTACAATTTTTATCTAAGACTGCCAAAAAGATACTATTAAAAATTTCATCAACTTCGTTGTTTTGAAAAGAACAACTAAATCTTTTAAAAGTTCTTATTATGTAATTGTAAATAGGATTGCCATAGATATCCACAAAAGTATCCCATGCATCTTTATCCTTTTCGATACATCTATCTAAAAATTTAAGAAAATTTTTATTGGTTTCCATAGAAATCTTCTATACCTCTAAATTTGAAGGATTCGTAAAAAATCTTTTCGTTGTTTGTGGGCTTTTTATAAATCCATAAGTTCTCTTCGCTTCTTTAGTAAAAGTGGTAACCTTTCACCTTCCATCTCTATATGATGCCCATTAATATATACAAAATGAAGAACATGATCTATCTCCTCATTTTGTAGACTTATTAACTTTCAAGGAAAAGTCAGGAGAAGGATCATGCTTTTCAGAATTGTGAAGAAGTAAATGACTTATAATTATACAAGCATTTATTGTGCCATTTAGTAGTTTTTTAGAAAACTTTCGGATATGAAAAGGAGAAAAGGTTCATCGAGATATTTATATAGGATACTTATTGTCTCAAAATGGGATTGTTTGGTATCTCTTAATATTCAAAATGGGACTGTTTATACTTCAAAGGGCTACAAATCGACTTTTATTTTAATTCTCTTGCTTAAATCAAAAATTCACGATTGCCATTAGGATGGTTATCAATATTCCAATTATTGATATAAGCTATTCTGCGCTTCCCAGCTCATTGATGAAGAGCGAACTGTTCGGCTACGAAAGAGGGGCATTCACAGATGCAAAAAACCCTAAAAAGGGGTTGTTGGAGCTTATAGATCAGGGCACATTTTCCAAGGGAGGATGCATTTTTTGCTGAGCCTGTAACAACAGAATCTTCTTCATATTTTGAAAAAAATCAAAAAGAAGATGATTTTATGACCCTCGCTGAAATGGAAAAAAAATATATAAGATGCTTTGCGCAAGGCAGGCGGCAACAAGACACTCGCCACAAAATTGCTCGGGATTGGCAGATCTCCATTATTCAGGAAGCTTGAATATATCGATAAAAAATGAAAAAGGTTCATTTCGGGATTATAAGAGACAGATAGCAGTCCCATTTTGAAACATTAATTCATCTCAATAACTGTTCCATCCAGTAAAAACAGCAATTTTAATATTGGCACAGAAAATGCTTTAGTATTTTTATGTCACAAAATAATATATAGATTGTAAAAGAAGATCTTCACCTACGGTCCGGAATCCTGAATTACAGGTCTTTTTTTCAGCACATAATCCTTAAGTTCTATTTCCTGTTGGGACAGGTATTGCAGAGGTTGTATTGATTAAGAAAATTTTAGTTGTAGATGATAATAATATTTTTTGTAATGCTGTTAAAAATCACTTATTACAAAAAGAATATGAAGTTGAAATATGTACTTCCTGTGCAGAATTTAAAAACAAAATAAATATCAAAAGATTTGATCTTATTTTGTTGGATTTGAGACTTAAAGATGGACAAGGTCTTGATATACTTAAAGATATTTCAGAAATAACTCCAGGGAAAAAAGTAGTAATGATTTCCTCATATCTTGATAATGAAAATATTTCAAAGGCAAAAAAGTTTGGAGCATACAAGTGTATCAATAAAAATAGTAATTTGTTTTATGAATTGGATCATATTATAGGAACTTTATAGCTTTATGTGTGTTAAAAACTTAATTGTAAAGAAATGCTAAAGTTTCCGTCTGAAATAAACGGTTTATCAAAGCGATGGAAAGGGGGATAAGTGGAAGTTATTATAAGGTTCTAATTGTTTTTGTTTCTGCTAATTTATTATTCAACATCTTTAAATAAGGTCTTTAATAAATGCAATATGTTTTAAAACTTATTGCATTGAGGTTAAAAAGTATGTTACGAAAAATTATGGTTAGAAGTGTTTTATTTTTGACAGTTATGTTTTTGGGGATTTTATTGGTATCCTCCAATTTGTGTTTTGCCCAATATTCTACTAGTCCATATAGTAGTATGTATGGAATGTACGGTTCTGGTCTGGGAATGTATGGTTCTGGTTATGGCATGTACGGTTCTGGTTATGGCATGTACGGTTCTGG
>JBLIRS010000013.1:0-20176 GCA_049472415.1 bacterium
ATGCAGAACAGGGTCCTCAGGGGAGTCGATCTGGGCGTCCAGAAATACCGGCAACGCCTTATCATATTCTTCCGCAAAATATAGTTTTTGGGCATCCCTTGCCTTTGAAGAGGGACTGAGTCCGGAATTGACCGGGGTAACACTCCCTGTCATGAGTATGATAAGGATGCACATAAAAATGGAAAAAACAGAAAGGCTGATTCTTTTAAAACGCATACGTCTGTATTCGGGAAGCAACTGTTCAATGAAAAGAAGGATGAAAGACAAGAAAAGAAACCACTGGAATCTTTCCTCCCAGATCCTTTTTTTGGTGCTCGCGAGTTCCTTTTGATCCAGTCTTTTTATCCCTTCCAGGTAAATCTTTTCCAGGTCCAGGTCTCCGGTCACAGAGCGCACATAACTTCCTCCTGTCTCAAGGGCTATTTTTTGGAGGGTTTTTTCATCCAGTTTGCTGAGGATTAGATTTCCCTGCCTGTCCTTTTTAAATCCGGAACCATCCTTAAGTGGTATAGGCGCGCCTCCTTCCTTGCCGATCCCTATGGGAAATATCTTTATCCCTTTCTGCTTTGCCTCGGATGCAGCGGCAAGGGGATCTCCCTCATGGTCTTCTCCGTCAGTAATAAGTATTATAGCCTTAGATCCCTTTTGAGTCCTGTCAAAGGAACCTATGCATTCCCGAATGGCCTGGCCGATGGCTGTGCCCTGCACCGGGATGAGATCCGTATCCAGATAGTCCAAAAATATCCTGAAGGCTCCATAGTCCAGGGTAAGCGGACATTGAACAAAACTGGTTCCTGCAAAGGCCACGAGCCCTATCCTGTCTCCATCAAGCATCTTCAAAAGGTCCTGAATCTCCCGCTTTGCCCGTTCCAATCTGTTTGGCTGGACATCGGTGGCCATCATACTCTGGGAACAATCCACGGCAACAATGATATCTATGCCGACACGCTTTATCTCTTCCCAGTGAAACCCCCATCTCGGCCGCATTAATGCTAAAATAATAAACATAACGCTCAAAATAATCAAAAATGCCTTAAGCCATTGTCTCCCCTGGCTCTGTTCGGGCATTATATATTTTTTCAAGTGATCTTTGCAGAACATCTCAACAAGCCTTTTCTTTTTCTTAAAGGAATAAAGATAAAAGAGGGCCATGATCGGAATCAGCCAGAAAAGCGAAATAATCCAGATGGATATCTCGGCGAACTTCATTGTCAAATACTCTCCTTTCTTAATCCTTTAACTTTAGGCACTTGACACTTTAGGCACTTATGCACTTTCTTTCATGGTATTTTTCTGAACCTTGTTTGTGACAAAATTACCTCTATCAGAAGGAGCGCCAGCGCAGGTATCAGAAACCACCAGAAAAGCTCTTCGTACTCCATATATTCTTTCACCTTAACCTCTGTCTTTTCAAGTGTGTTGATCTGTTCATATACCTTTTCAAGCGCGCTGGTATCCTTTGCCCTGAAATAGTACCCATCCGTTATCTCTGCAATCTCCTTCAGTGTTTTCTCGTCTAAATTCACTTTCTGGTAAACATATTGCTTGCCGAAAAGCGGGTGTTCTATCAAAAACGGGGCCTCTCCCTCTGTGCCCGCGCCTATCGTATAAATCTTTACATCGAATTTTTTAGCGATCTCCGCGGCTGTTACCGGATCGATCCTTCCGGTATTGTTCCTGCCGTCGGTCAGGAGGATCATAACCCGGGACTTTGCCTTTTCCAGGGCCTTAAGCCTTTTAACCCCTAACGCAACAGCATCGCCGATAGCTGTTGCCTCGCCGGCCATCCCGATCTTTACACGATCCAGGAAACTCAGAAGTACACCGTAATCAAGGGTCAGGGGACACTGGGTGAATGCCTCCTGACCAAAAACAATCATGCCTATCCTGTCACTCGTCCTTTCCTTGATGAATTTTTTTACAACTTCCTTTACGACTGTGAGCCTTTCTATCCTTTTGCCTCCCATAGAAAAGTCGAGGGCCTGCATGCTCCCTGAGGTGTCAATACAGAGAATGATGTCGATCCCTTCACTGAGGTATTCAGTCTGTTTATTTCCGGCCTGAGGCCTTGCAATGGCAAGGATTATGAAGGCTAGGCAAAGGCAACGTAATACTATCAAGGAATAGCGGGCATAGACGGACCTGGAACGTTTGAGCTTTTTCAGGTTGTGTATTGACGAAAACCTAACCCTTGCATGTCCGAGTTTTTTGATGTAAGTATAGAAAAGTATCGGAATGATACCAAGAAAAAGGAGTAACCACGGGTCTTCAAATCTGAAAATTCTTTGCATTTCAACTCATCCCTCTTCTGTTTCCTGTTTCTGCGAAGTAGCATGGATAAAACGGCGGGTTTCTTCCCAATCTTCCTGTGCCTTTTCAATGTTTGGATTATACCGGGCAAACTTGACCAGGTCTTCTCCCCTGGCAAGGAGCCTGACAATATCCTTCTGCGCTCTGGTCAGGTCAAGTCGTTCAATCTGGGGTATCAGCTCCTCGGTAGTGCTCTCTTGGGCGGGAAAGCCGAATCGTTTTTCCATGTATACCCGGAATATCTCTGAAAGCCTGAAATAGAAACTCCGGTAGTCCTGCTGATCCAAATATTCGGATGATTTTAGCCTTTCCAGATCTTTTATGGCCACCTCTTCGGGGGTCGGCTCTTCTACAATGCCTTCCCTGTTCCTTTTTCGAAGATATAGCCATAAACCGGGAATTATCAATATTATCAGGAGAACACAGACAGCGACCAGGATGTAAAGGAATTTGAGGTTGTATTTTATTTTCTGAAGAGGCTTGATATCACGGATGTCGCCTGTCTCTTCCCCCTCTTTTATGACTGATTTTACTTCTATGAAGATCTGGGGCGCCGTTGCCTCAGCCTGATTTCCGTTAGGATCTTCATATAGAACCTGTACGTGCGGGATGATATAGGAACCTGTGATATCCGCCTGCAGCTTATACCATTTTTCCCATTTTTTCCTGCCGCCTTCCTCTTTAGGCCCTTCAGCTCCCATATCGATAATCCTCAAGCCAATTATTTTAGATCCCATCTCCGGGATTTTAGGTTTTATTTCAGGGATTGAATCAACACACAGGGTATAGGTTATTACATCTCCAACCGTTACCTGGGAGTTGTCTACCATTGATTCCACCTTTATGGGTGAAAACTGTTCGGTTTTCCCCTGTTCTTCGGTTTCATCTGTTTTTTGTTCATTATCCTTTTTTGTATTTTTAGCATTACACCCGAAAGCCAATAGGGCAAAAATAAAAGTGAGTACAAAAAGGTCTCTGAATACAGCCTGTCTTTTAAAGAAAAATTTTTCCATATCCCGTTTCTTTTTATAAACTTTTTTATCCATTAATGCTCAATTCACATTTTCCAGATACAATTTTACATCGGTACCCGTGAGGGTTTGCTGGATAAGGTCCTGATACATCTTCTGCATTTTAACATGTTTGTAATCTTCCGTAACCCTATTCTTTATCTTTTCAAAATCCGGAGGCAATTTCTGATTTGGGTCCTTATAATCTTCCTGATGGGCAATGAAATAGTTTTTTACATCCGCCTCATCAACAGTCAGTTTGTCCTCGATCTCTTCTTTTTGGATCTGGCCGATTATCAATTGTCTTTTAAACTGGTCGACTTTTTTGATATTGGCCGGGTCTTTTGTATAGCCCAATTTCACCCCTTTTCTGTAAAGGATCTCTTCTACAATATATTGTTTCGCAAATTCTTTTTTTTTGCCAGGTTCCGCTAATTCCTTTTTTATCCACGGAGGGAGTTCGTCAAAGGCCTCGTTGATCTGACTAAGGGTGATGATATCCTGGCCAATCCTGGCAACGACCTTGTTCCCTTCGGTTTCCGAACCGAACTGGTTTGGGTCGAGCGCTGTCCTGGATTTCAGCGCATATTCCGCCGCCTGATAATGGCCAAGCCTTTCAAGGCAGGTTATTATAAGGGGACCAAGTTGAGATTTCAGTTCGGCGCCGGGATCTAACAGTTCCGCTCTATAGAGCCAGGGCAATGCTTCTTCATAATCCTTGGATTCCATATACATCTGTCCGATGGTATAAGCGATTTTTCTCATCTCGCCGGGCGCTATATCGCTTTCTTTTAAATAGGACTCGAATGCCTTTGCTGCCTGCCTGTTTAGACCAGCTCCTCTCAACTTGTTTGCAAGCGTTCGTTCTTTTTGTAAAAACCATTCCGGGTGCTTGGCTTGAAATTGACTGCACGGATTCCTGATTATGAGGAATGCCAATGCTAAAAAGAGCAAAAGCACCATGATTGAGAAAAAAACCGTTCTCCGGTCAAAAATAGGTCTTTTATTCATTTTTATAGCCTCTTTTCACGCAATCTGAAAAGTTTCAGGATGGGATTTATATAAAAATAATCTGTTTCATCGATCATTATATCCACATGGTCAATACCCATGGAACGGAATAGATCCTTTTTCCCCTCGGCTTCTTTCTGCCCCAGTTTCAGAAAACCCTCACGTATATCCGGGTCATAGGTATCAATTAGTATGGTTTCCCCTGTCT
The DNA here is from genome assembly GCA_049472415.1 of bacterium. GTDB lineage: Bacteria > SZUA-182 > SZUA-182 > DTGQ01 > JAFGSM01 > JBLIRM01. The sequence continues at coordinate 4,540 of JBLIRS010000013.1, forward strand.
CTGCATCTTCCAATTCCAGAAAACCTATCTTTGGAAGCTCCCTCTCCCTTGGATCGCTTATGGATATTGTTATAAGGTCATGTTTTTTTGCCGTGAGCCTTAGTGGGCGCTCATACCCTTTTGCAATAAAATCAGAGATCAGGAAGCATATGGAGCGCCTGCGGATAACCTTTGCCATAAATTCAAGGGCCTGGGCAATGTCTGTCCGGCTCCTTTGCGGATGATGCTGCAATACCTCCCTTATAACCTTCCATACATGCCCCCGGCCTTTTTTGGGCGGTATGTAACGCTCCACGGTGTCACTGAATATTATAAGGCCAACCTTGTCATTGTTTTTTATGGCGGTATAGGCAAGCAAGGCTGCAATCTCGGCACACACATCTGTTTTAAGGGATTTAATTGATCCGAATTGCCCGGATGAGCTTACATCCACAAGAAGTATAATGGTCAGTTCCCTTTCCTCTTTATAAAGTTTCACATAAGGATGGCCCATACGTGCTGTTACATTCCAGTCGATATCCCTGATATCGTCTCCTGCCTGATATTCTCTTACCTCTTCAAACTCCATGCCCCTGCCGCGAAAGGCGCTTTCATATTCCCCGGCCAGTACTTCGGTGACCAGATGGTTAGTGTGTATATGGATGCGGGAGATCTTTTTTATCAAACCGGGATCCAGCATGATCAAGGCACCTCAACACTTTCAAAGATCCTGTCTATGATATCATCCGTATCCAGGTTCTCAGCCTCTGCCTCATAGGTCAGGATGATCCTGTGCCTCATGATATCCTTCCCGATGGACTTTATATCCTGAGGGGTTACATATGCCCGGCCATGAAGAAACGCGTAAGCCCTGGACGCCTGGTTAAGGTAAATGGTCGCCCTCGGGGATGCGCCGTACTGTATCATTTGTTTGATGGACGACAGGCGATAAGAATCCGGATCACGCGTTGCAAAAACCAGGTCCACAATATAGTCCTGCAGTTTTTCATCGATATAGATCTGGTTCACAATCTCTCTGCATGCCAGAATCTCCTCCGGAGTTATTGCGGTATTCACATTCATGGGCCGGGAGGCTGCTACTCTTTTCATTATGGACTTTTCTTCTTCTTTGTTGGGATAGGAGATTTTTAGCTTGAGCATAAATCTGTCCACCTGGGCTTCGGGCAGGGGATATGTTCCTTCCTGCTCAATGGGGTTCTGAGTGGCCATTACGAGAAAAGGTTTTTCCAGCGCAAAGGTCTCTTCTCCTATGGTAACCTGACGTTCCTGCATTGCTTCCAGCAAAGCGCTTTGGACCTTAGCGGGGGCACGGTTTATCTCATCCGCCAGGATGATATTATGAAATATGGGGCCTTTTTTAATAAGAAATTCCCCTGTTTTAGGCAGGTAGATTTGTGTGCCGATCAGGTCTGCGGGGAGCAGGTCAGGTGTAAACTGAATACGCTGGAAATTTGTCTGTATAGCCTGGGCAAGGGTTTTGACTGCGGTCGTCTTGGCCAGCCCCGGCACGCCTTCAACAAGGAGGTGTCCATCAGCCAACAGCCCCACAAGCATCCTTTCTATCATATAATCCTGGCCAACGATTATCTTTCCAATCTCTTCCCTCAGCTTACGGATCAGTAGACCCTTCTCTTCAACCTTTTGGGTCAACTCTTCAAGCATTGTTCCCTCCTATAATATTTATGAATCATAATTGATTTGGGGATTTTTCTGAAAAAAGCAATCGATAAAGAATTTGATTTATTTAAATTTTTTAAATCGGGTTCCAGTATGTTAAAAAACATAAAATAATGAAACCAAACCTATAAAACAAGAGGTGGCTGTTATTAGCCATCTCCGTCTAAAGAGAGATGCAGGAGGAATGGACAAAATCTTTCGTCAATATTATAATATTGATTTTCATGTATTACAGACCATATAATATACATGATTCATCATATATTTTCAAGTGTCATTTTACAATACCAATTTACAATTTTCGGCCAATAATGTTATGCCAAAATGTTTTTTGACAATTGACAAATTAAATTATAAATGCTATAAATGAAAAATTCTTTTAGTTGTATATATTTATTTTTAAAGACTTATCTGCTTTGTGGAACCATTCTTTTTATTTTTTATTATCAAAGATAGATACAAATATGGAGTTAAAATGATGGATAAAGTTAGTAATAGAGTATTTTTTCAGTTTGGTCCGATTACAATAGAAGGTATTCTAAACGACAGTCCAACTGCAAAGACTATATGGGAAAATCTCCCCATAGAATCGGTTGTCAATCTCTGGGGCAACGAGATATATTTTGAGATACCGGTGGCTTCAAACCTTGATAATGACGCCACTACTGATATTCAAATGGGTCATATAGGTTACTGGCCAATGGCAAAGGCCATGTGTATTTTTTTTGGACCTACACCGCTCAGCAAGGGACAGGAGATCGTGCCTGCAAGCCCGATAAATCTTGTGGGCAATATTATTGGAGACCCGGAAATCCTTAAACAGGTGGAAGAAAGGGAAATTGTTAAGATAAACAGAATAATTAGCTAGGAGATTTGCTGATGAATATAATAATCGACGAAGATACTTGCCTGGGTTGTGGACAGTGTGAAGAGGTTTGTCCGGATGTTTTCAAGTTGGATGATGATAAGGCTATAGTTATTTTGGACGAAGTGCCGTCAAACCTTAAGGATTGCTGCCATGAAGCCGAAGAGATTTGTCCTGTTTCAGCTATAACCGTTGAAGATTAAGGGCAGATTTTGCTTCAACGGTTCTGCATTATTATATGACATATTTCTTTTACAAGAGGAAGAATACGGGTATCCTTTAAAGAGTAAAAGATTTGATTCCTGTCTTTTCTTGATGTAAGTAGATTTTTATCCCTCATTATCCCCAGGTGTTGAGAGATATTTGATTGAGAGCTCCCAACGGACTCCTCAATTTCTCCGACACTTTTTTCTTTGTCCGATAAGAAGAGGATTATTTTCAATCGAAGGGGATGAGCCATAGCTTTTAAACAACGGGCCAGGTTCTCTGCATTTTCGTTTATTTTCTCAACATCAACCACAAAATCCGTTTCCATTTTCTATCCCTTTTCAATAACGTATAAAAGCTTTCTGATAATTATATAAGATTATATACGGAAAAGAAATAAAAGTCAATATGTTAAACTAATTCTGTAATTATCAATTGTTAAAATAAAAAAAATATGATAGAATATAAAAAATTATGGTTCATGATTTAACTCAGCATGCAATACTCCTTTGGGACCTTCTTTTATATATTTGTTTCCGCTTTAAAAAAATATCTCTGATAAACACACAAAGATTAAGGGATTAAAAAACTTATTTAAACCCAAACCCTAAAAAGAATGGCAAAAGAATGCTAAAGGATTCGGTTGTTTTAGGTCTGATTTTTATCCTGGTCATAATGGGTTTAATAACAGTCTATGCACCTTTAGGCATGGCGGATATTCATATTTATCCCGGGCAGGTAATTCAACCCAAGATAGGCGTTGCCAAGGATGGGGATGTGATTGTTGTACACCCGGGGACTTATTATGAGAATATCAATTTTTCAGGCAAGGCTATTACGTTGAGGGGAACGGATCCAACGGATCCGGATATAGTAGCTGCCACTATTATTGACGGGAACCAGGTGGATAGGGTTATAATTTTCGATCATGGTGAAGGAGGGGATTCCATATTAAGCGGGCTTACCGTTCGAAACGGGAAGATGCCCTCCTTACTGCACGGGGGCGGCGGGATTTATTGTGAGGGCACCTCACCAGGTATAACGTATTGCATAATAACTGACAATTCGGCAACATTGGCCTATATAAATGGTGGAGGTGGGGGTATATATTGTAATAAGTCCTCACCAAGCATAAGTCATTGTGCCATTACCAATAATTCGGCCTGGGATGGTGGCGGGATTTATTGCACTGATTTTTCGTTCCCGATAATCAAGCATTGTGTATTTAATGGGAATTTATCTGAAAACACGGGTGGGGCTATTTTTTGTAATGAGTCCTTTCCCTGCATAACAAATTGCACGGTTACAGGCAACTTTACTGAGGGTGCTGGAGGGGCGATGTTTTGTACAGGTTCCTCATCGCCTTATATAGTTAATTGCATCTTCCGGGGGAATGGCACGGAAATATATATTGAGGATTACTGCAATCCGAGATTTAGCTATTGTAATATTCAAGGGGGTTATACAGGAGTGGGGAATATAGATGCCGTCCCTGGGTTTGTTGATCCTGCAAATGGGGATTTTCGTTTGGGGAGCGGATCTTTATGTATAGATGCCGGGCATCCGAGAATGAGTGACGGCAATGGCTCGCGCTCTGATATGGGGGAATACGGAGGAGAGGGGGGATGGGAGACCAATACGATCGCCATTAAGGTTGCAGATGATGGAAGCGGAAACTACGCATCTATCCAGGATGCTGTTGATTATGCCGTTCCAGGAGATACTATCAATGTTTTTTCAGGGATATATAAAGAAAATCTGGTTATTGGAGGAAAGGCCCTTTCCCTGGTTAGCCAGGATGGAGCCGAATCCACATTTATAGACGGTTCCGGGTTGGGGTCTGTCGTTGCCGTGGTGAATCTGGATGGGGGTGTTTTAGACGGCTTTACCCTGCGGAATGGATTTTCTGAACGCTCCACAGGCGGGATTGGTTGTTATCGTTCATCGCTGAGCATAATGCATTGTACCGTCAGGGATAATTCATCCAGGTATGGGGGTGGAGTTCTTTTCAAATATTCCGATTCGGCAAGTATCAACGATTGTGACATAACCGGAAATCAGGTTGAGGTAGGCTTTGGGGGAGGGATTTATTGTGACCATTCCTCACCAGACATCACACGTTGCACCATAGCCGGGAATCTGGCAAATGGCGGCACTGGGGGCGGATTTTATTGTGAGTCTGACTCTTCACCTCGTATAACTGATTGTATTATTGCGAAGAATTCAGCAGGTTTGGGGGGCGGATTTTATTGCGAATCTGATTCCTCGCCTGAAATAATTAATTGTACGATCTATGAGAATTCCGCTGCTTACTTAGGCGGAGGAATCTACTGCGAATATGAAGCCTTGCCGAATGCAGATAAACCTGAAGTAACCAATAGTTTCCTCTGGAGTAATACGGGAGAAGGAAATACGGATCAGATAACCTTTTACGATACTTCCATCGAAATGAGTTACACCAATATGCAGGTAGTGAACTATGAAGAAAATGATCGAATACTTTTCCAAAAATTTAATGAACTTACTGGTAAATGGAAGGCTGTTTATAGGTTTTTCGGAAAAACCTGCAATAAAAACATTGAGGTCGAAAGCGGCGAGATCCTTTTTATCTCCTTAATGCCAAAGTGATATAGAGTATAGATATAATCCCGGCAGAGGTAAAAATATTTTATCCCTGCCGGAATTATCTTCACTCAAATTTCGATTGATAACAGATAGTTTAAAATAACATTTTTCTACTTATGGTGCCCAGTCTAATGCCTTCCAATCATCAGTATCAGGAACAAAAATCATTACCTTATTTTGGCAGGTATCATAATACATATCTCCATAGTCAGGATTGAGCGAAGGCGGACCACAATTCACAGGTATCCTATAGGCTAGAGTAGCTGCATCTGCGGTAGCTGCATTGCCAGCCGTGGCTGCATAGTTAACGGTGATATCATTGGGGATCTGGGCATCAGTAGCCGAATCAGTCAACTCTGTAAAACTTGTTGTCTTGGTATGATGCGCATCTGGATCTGCATCGTGGTTGACGAGGGCTGTTTCGACAGCTTCAATAGCACTTATAAAATCGGCAGAATCCTTTCCATCCAAAGTATCGGCATTGCCGGCTGTGGCTGCATGGTCAATGGTAATACCATCAGGTATTTGAGCATCAGTGGCCATATCGGTCAGTTCTGTAAAACTTGTTGTTTTGGTGTGATGCGCATTTGAAATTGCCGTATGATTAGCTATCTTGCTATCAATCTCTGCTGACTCTTCCAAATCGGCTGCATGAACCCCATCCAGAGTATCGGCATCACCTGCTGTCGCTGCATAGTTAATGGTGATATCATTGGGGATCTGTGCATCAGTAGCCGAATCAGTCAGTTCTGTAAAACTTGTTGTCTTGGTGTGATGCGCATCGGGTATTGCTTTGTGGGCAGCGATGTCTTCGTCAATTTCATCTGCAATGTCCTGATAATGCTTTCCATCTACGGTGTCTGCATCGCCTGCTGTTGCTGCGTAGTTTATGGTGATATCATCGGGGATCTGTGCATCGGTGGCAGAATCTTTTAGTTCTGTAAAGCTATCGGTTTTTCTATGATGCGCATCGGGTATTGCTCTGTGGGCAGCGATGTCTGCATCAATTTCATTGGCAATGTCCTGATAATGTTTTCCATCAACAGTATCAGCATTATCTGCCTCTGCCGCATGATGAGCATTATTGATTACAATATCCTGAAGATTTTTATACTCACCCGTCTCACTATCGTAAACGGTTTCTGCCATATTAGCCCATTCCGCGCGCATAACGTATGGATCTGACACAAGCTGCTCTATTTTGGAATACCCCTTTGTATCTTCATTTACCAGCAGCCAATAATCTTGATTAAAATCCAGCCCCTCCAGCGGAACTATTTCACCTAAATTGACACTAAATTTCCCTTTGTCGTTTCCTCCCCATTTAACAAGTATGTCACAATGTTTTTCTGCCCATATGATATTTGTACACATTTCATCTGTACAAATATAAAAATTAACATCATAGGAACCGGGCGGATATGGCGTTATCTGGCCGGGTTCCTTCTCTCTGACTAATTGCCCTTCATAATGAATGAGCTTAGGCACTTCAGCAAAACAGGGTATAGCAATTAAAGATATTAAAAGTATTATAATTGACGTCTTTAAAAATCTCATTTTTGACCCCACTTACTACATTTAAAATTCATATTTTAAATTATATATGCAAATGATATATAATGTGATCAAAATAATTGGCATAGAGTTTCATAATAGGTGGAGATCTTGCCAAATTATACAATTCCATTATTTCTCCAATCCTGTTTTCGTTTGAGTTAACTCCAAATATAGCTCTTTTATCCTATCAGGATCAATTCTTTTTTCTATCTTCTTATAATCGATATCTTCTGGAAGACATAATCTCCAATCAATATTTCCAGTATCTTTCCCCCTCGTTTATGATCCGGTTTGGATTGTGTGGTTAATGGAGCGCAAGTAGATATGGAAAAAAGTGAGGAAGTCGTCAATAAAATGATAAAGTAATCGATCCTTAACTTATCCTTGCTTTTATTAGACAAATTCCCCCCCTTCAACCTTTGGAGAAATAGAATGGATAAGCAAAGATGATAAATTCTCTCCTAAAAGGAAATTTTGATTTATTGTATTGGATAGAAGTTTAACGAAGAAACATAATTATAATTTATTTATGAATTCTATTTAATTATTAATATAAAATTAATACTATACAATATTTTTTTTATTGTCAATTAAAAAGGCGATTCTGCAGCTCTGACGCATAAAATATTTTTAACAGTTCTCCTTTATTTATTCAATCCAATTTTTTAAAAAAATATTTTTAATCTTGTTTTCTACAAAAGTGGCTGGGAAAAAAGGTTACCATAGGCCGAGCTGTCTGGCTTTTGGTTTTAAAGGGTATGGTGCAGAGAAAAGGGTCTTTTCATAAAAAGCAACCGGAATCTCTTCCAGAAAAGGGGATGCATGACAGATATGTTTTTCCCCTCTCCATAAACGATTTTTGCTCCACGATAAATAGAGGCGGTCCATTGCCCTTGTCATCCCTACATAGAATAGCCTTCGTTCCTCCTCTATATCTGCTTCTTTATTGTTGTAATTATAAGGAATAAGTCCTGCTTCGCATCCGCAAATGAATACAACGGGAAATTCGAGGCCTTTGGCTGCATGCAGGGTCATCAGGCTGACCATCTCCGTAACCTTTTTCCCTTTGGTCCCATTCCAGGAGATATCTCCTTCTCTATACAGGACGGCTCTGTCAAGGAAGGAAGAGATGTCCGGAAATTCCTCCGACAGTGATCTAAGTCTGTCAAGGTCCTTCCGGTTGTCTCTGTTTTCCGGATAATGTCCCAATTCGGAAATTATTAGATCTATAAATTGAGAAGGCATCTTTTCTTTTGCCGTTTTTGAATATGTGTCGATTATACCGGATATTGATTTCGTATTTGGATCTGTGATTAATTTAGAGATTATCCGGAGCCGGGCTGATTGGAGACTGTCCCCTTTATGATTCTTCATTTCATTATTGATTTCCTGGAATGTTTTGAAGATTTTAATCTTTTCCTCTTTTTTTATTTGAAAGACTGGCAGATCCAGTGCCTGTAAAAAAGAGTGTTCATCCATGGGAATATGACACCACCTTAAAAACGCAAGTGCTTGTCTTATAAGAGGATTTTCCATGATGCCCTGATGACCGGTAAGCCTGTAAGGTATCCCTTCCTTTAAAAGGCATTCCTCTATTATGTCCGCCTGATTACTTGTTCTGAACAATATGGCAAAATCAGAAAAACTAAAATCATTTTGTCTTTTCTGAATGGAGAGATAAGTGTCTTTGCCTGATTCGCCATGCGCCTGAATCATATCTATTCCGCCCATAAGCTTTCCGATTTCCTTGACTATACTAATCCCTTCAGATTTTTCCGATGGGACTTCCATAAATCTGATAAGAGGGCCTTCACCACGCAATGATTTAAGATTTAATGAGATTGTTTGAGGGTTGTGTGATATTAACTGTGATGCGGAATTGATAATAGGGGAGGTGGAACGGTAATTATCTTCCAGTGAGAATACGGAGCATAAGGGGAATTCCTCCTTTATGCGAAAGAAAAACCTGTGCTCGGCTCCGCGGAAACCATATATGGCCTGATTCGGATCACCTATCAGGAAGAGATTTTTTCCCTTTTTATCCCCCAACAACAGAATAAGCTTATATTGGATAAGATTGACGTCCTGAAATTCGTCCACGAGTATATAATTGAATTGGGACCGTATTTTGTCTGCAATGTTTTCATCTTTCTCCATAAGTTCAACCGTTTTAACCAGCAGATCATCATAGTCGAGTGCATTATATTTGAGAAGATTTTGTTGATATTGCTTATATACGTCAAGTATTAACTGATCCGGGTCCCCTTCATTGTAACCATTCCCCCTCTTGACCTTCATTAATGAGATCTTCTGGAGACAGTCCCTTGATTTAACGGATTTGCCCTTATCCATATCTTTAAGGATTAGATCAATCAATGCGAGGCTATCGAAAGTATGGAATAATATAAAGTCATTCGATTGGCCATATCGTTTTAAAATCTCAAGGCAAAAATGGTGAAAGGTCCCCATAAAAGGACCGGTTGAGCCTGAATTATTTCCCATAATTGAGTTGAGGCGTTGATTCATCTCTTTGGCCGCCTTGTTTGTAAAGGTGATTGCAAGGATTTTGTCCGGCTTGATATCTTTTTCCATGATAAGGAATGCGATTCGAAAGGCGAGTGTTCTGGTTTTCCCTGTGCCGGGTCCGGCAATAACTAAAACAGGCCCCCTGGATGCCTTAACACATTTCAGTTGTGCCGGATTTAGCTGATCGGAGAAGGATATTATGTCCGGTGGGGTATTCTTTTTTACGATAGAAGAGGATTCGGACTGCCGCAAAGAAGATGCGGCTATATTTGAAGGCTTGGTCTTTTTTTTCTTGAAATCAGGAATAATCATTGATTGTGAACATACCTCTTTCTTTTCTATGGCAAAAAGACCCTTCTGGGTCATTCTGCCTATCCTGTCCTCCTGAGAAAAAACCGATATGGTTCCATATTCACCATCAAATCCCGGCTTTATGGCTACCTTCCCCGCTCGAATCCTTTCTATGCCCTCCGCGAGAGATGGCCCCGCGCAATGTTTGATTTCCTCTATCGGCGTTAGCATGAGGATCTGCCATTCAGACCCCAGCTTTTGAATGAGATTGAAATAGGCCTGATTTACTTTCTTGGAATTTGCTCCGCACCCGAAATAATCTGCCAGGATTTCAGTTAGAGGGATGAGACTATGGAAGGGAGGGGCTTTTTCAGGAATAAATCCCGGTTCCCTGTCTGCAAGCTCTACAACCCGGTGCATGACGCCCAGTGTCAATTTTTTGCCGCATTTAGAACAAATCCCTCCTGCCTCGATTGTCTCCTCAGGATTTAATCTTATCCCGCAATTACGGTGACCGTCGAAATGATACTTCCCCTCCTGGGGGAAAAACTCTATGGTTCCTTTGAATCGGCCGATTTCTTTATCCTTTATGGCAGATCTTATGTCCTGAAAGGATAATCCACAATCTAAGATGTTTGATTCTCTGGCAAGATTTTTGGGTGAATGGGCATCTGAGTTTGAGACCAGGGTGAATCTGTCCAGTGCGGATACCCGCCAGTTCATCGAAGGATCGGATGAGAGGCCGGTTTCGATCGCCCAGATACATGGTGACAAATCTTCAAAGCACTCTTCAATGGTATTGAATCCTGAATAGGCGCCAAAAAGGGAAAAATGCGGGGTCCAGACATGCGCAGGGATAAATATGCCGTTTGGGGATTCGTCCAGCATTATCTTCAGGAGCTCATAGCTGTCCAGCCCAAGGATGGGCCTGCCGTCTGCCCTTATATTACCAATTTGTTCCAGTCGCTTGGAAATAGCCTTTGCATTATCAAAAGTTGGAACCAGAAGACAATTATGAATTTTTCTGACTTTGCCATTTTTTTTATAAATAGAGCTGATTTCCGAGGATAGTATAAAACGGACATCCCTATGACATGTTTTCGGGATTTGCTCATGCAAGGTCTTTTCGATTTCCGGACGTAGCCGAAAGAGTCCCTCCTCCGCAGGGATCAACTTTTGGTTCAGTTCTTCAAACCATCCCGGATGCGTGAAATCACCGGTTCCTATCACGGATAATCCTTTCAGGCAGGCCCAGATAAAAAGGTGCTCCGGATCGCAATCCTTGCTTGTGGCTATGGAAAAATGTGAATGGATATGAAAATCGAGCAAAAAAGACATAATGGGTTTTATAGTATCAATATGGGGAGCTTATTTCAATAACCGGAAAAAATCCGGTGATTTTGATTTTATGCCTGAGCATTTTTATGTCTAAGATGAAGTTAAATGAGACCAAATTATATTAAAATTAAAAAAGAGGGATGCATCAGTTGTAACTTTTCAAAATCTAGATAGGATCTTGAGAAGAACTGCAAATTGCAAAATGCAAATTTTAAAATGCAAAATAATGTATTCCTTAAATTTTTATTTTTCATTTTGCAATTTGCATTACCTCCTCGAAAAAACGCGGTTTTTGAGTAGGTGCATGTCAGACCTATGTATGTGACGATAGATATAATAGGTGTTAATAATCAAACCCTTTTGATACAAGGAAGGTTATTGTGGTCAATCGATACAAAAAAACCCTTTTTTTGTTTATATTGTTGTTTCCGTTATTTCTTTGCCGGTTATGCCTTGCTCAAAGGCGGGATTGGAACAATGACAGGAGAGAAGTGCAATCTGATACAATCAGTAGACGTATTATATTGTCTAAAAAGGACAATCAGTTACAGGAAGAGATAAATAATCCAAGCAAAAAAGATAAAATTCGAAAATATGATATGATCCTTGAATTCGGTTTGGGAAATTTCGCCTGTGACATATTCGAGAAAAATGAATCTCCTGTTGTGCAATCGGTTTATATGGGAGATATGGTAAGCATAAAGCCAATGATAAGGGTGGATGAAAAAAAAAGGAAATGGTCCGTAGAAATGAGCGGAGAATTATTCAGAAGCACATATAGGTTAGAGAGGTGGTGGTCAGAGCAAAAGGTGTTTAGAATTAATAAGCTTATGGTTTCAGGATTATGCGTTGAAACACTGATTAGGTACCATTTTGAAGAAACAGCCCTTTATCCTTTTCCTGTTCTGGCACAAACAAACATTGGCCTGGGCTTTGTCTATCGTTTTCACGGTCTTCAGAGAAAGGATATGAAACCGGCAGACGTCCAAAAACCACCTAAAGAAACGGATTTTGCTTTATTTGGAATAGAGCCCAATCTTGGTTTTAAGTTCACCATGGACGATGGAAGGATGATAGGGTATATCGATATGGGAACCGGTGCATACGGGGCAAGTATAGAAGATAATTATGGGACCGCCGGTCCCTCTTCATCCCCTGAAAATACACATGGCAGATCTGTTCTGGGTAGAATAGGGATTAAGGGTGAAAGAGGCAGGATTAATTATCAGATAGGTTATTCCGTTTTTAGGTTAAAGATCAAGGAAAAAGATACCATTCCTGAAAGCAGAACCAAACTGGATAAGATCATCTGTAATCTTGGTATAAAATTTTAGTGGATTAATAAAAGCAAAAAACCTATTCCTTAACTTTAGGCACTTGACACTTTAGGCACTTTCTTCTAACTTTAGGCACTTCATAATCTGTTAGAAGATACGACCAAAACCCAGAGAAAATTTTATCTCCGGCCCTTTTTTTTCATAACCGGGCGGAACATTATAATCGGTTAAAATGATATCGAAATCTATGCTATATTTGCTTGGATTTAAGACCTTCCATTCAAAACCCAATCCATAGGCATAACCCTGATCATTTTCATATGTTTCTTCATTATAATATTTTTTCGATAGGACGCTTACAGTCCCATAAAATGTTGAAATCCTCGGCCTGAAATGTTTTTCAGGCTCGTTCATATACACCCTCACACCTGTTATCCAACTGGAACCCCCGGGGCTGTAACCCATTCCCCCTGAAATGGATATATAGTCAAAGAGCATAAATTCACCATTCAGACCTAAGAATCCATAAGGTATTCCATATCCGAGACTCAGCCTGAGTAAGGGACCTTCATAGGATGAGTCGTTGTAGTAAGGACCGGAAGGATAATAGTCCCCGGTTTTTCGGACAGGATACCCCCGTGCATGGCAGTTGAGAGGGAATTGGACGGCAATACAAATAAATAAAAACAGGGAATAGAAGAAAATAAAAGTCAGAATATGTTTTTTAGCGTTAATTGATTCTATATGCATGCCTGATCTTTTTGCCCTACATCTATTATATCTTCATGGTGTTAAGGGTTTAGGCAGATTAATCATCCGAAAAGAGATTGAGCATCTCCTCATCAACATAAGCTACTGTTTTGTATTCATTGATATTCAAAAGTCTATTAATAATATCTTGAACGATGTCACACTGTATCATTATTTGCTCTAAATATTCCAGAACAGTATTTCGGCTCTTGGGTTCTTTGAGCATAACCTCGGTAAGACCCCTTATGCATGTCATAGGTTGATTGACATGATGCGCGGTAGCTATCGCCAGGTCTTTTGCCGCTTTAATACGTTCTATCTCTTTTTCCTGGGCCTGGATTTTCATATGTTCAGTGATATCGTTGAGAATGAGGAATACACGCGATTCTTGATTCATATCTTTTTTTATATGAATCATATAACCTTTGAATGTTCTGATATCTTTATTCTTTCCGATTAAGTTGATAACAAATTCCTGCCTTGATTCTTTGCTTGTTTTAAGAGTCAGGAAAGCCCGCTCAATCTTTTTTTTGTCTTCAAGGGAAAGCAGATTTATCCAGTTTTTATCCATTAGTCCACTATGAGATAAACCAAGCTGGTTTTGCCAGCTTGGACTTGCATATATACAATTTCTATCCTTGTCAAAAAGTAGTAAGAGATCATTGATATTTTCCAGAACAATTTTATAAGGTTCCTTCGAGGCCTCGATTGTTTGATTTGATTCTTTTTTTCCTTCCGATAATGGCTTTATCGTCGAAATCGCCCCGTCTATCCTGTTTTTTAGTTCATTATAGGCACAGGGTTTGAGAATATAATCGTGAGCTCCGTTGCGTATGGAATCTATGGCCATTTTTATAGATCCGTACCCGGTGAGAATCAGAATAATAATCTCAGGGGCTTTTTGACGGAGAGCGGACAATAACTCATTGCCCCCCATTTCATCCATTATTAGCTCAGTGATTACAATATCAAAAACTTCTTGTTCCAAAAGTGTTAACGCATCAAATACAGAGGTTACTCCAGCCGTTGAATATCCATCGGAATTTAAGAGTGATAAAAAGCTTTGCATAACCAAGGGATCGTCATCTATGATTAAAATTTTTACCTTTTTGTTTTCAGACATGACAAACTCCCGGCTTTATTTCCATTGTTTTCTTCTCAGAATACTTGGTTGAATCACAAATGGGAAGTGTAAGGGTTGTTGTGGTTCCTATCCCGTTCAGGCTGTTGATGCGGATATCTCCACCTATCTCCCTGAGTATCCAGTAACATATAGTCAGTCCAAGACCGGAGGAATTTGTTTTTTTCTTTGTTGTGTAGAAGGGCTCAAATATATGTGCCAATTGCTCAGCGGGAATGCCCTGGCCGTTATCGGTGAATTGTACTGTCAGATGTTCCTTTTTCTTGATTGTAGATAGAGAGATTTTCCCTCCGTCGTTCAAAGCTTCTATAGAGTTTAATATAATATTCAGAAAGACATCGTATAGAAGTTTTTGATTGGCCATTACCATAACATTTTCAGGATCAAAAGCGAATTTTATCTGGATCTTGTCGAGTTTCATCCTGCTTTTAGTAATCGATACTGCCTTTTGAAGAAGAAGATGTATGTCTACCGGAACCTTTTCAGAGGTATCATGATATGATATCTCGAGAATTTTCTGAAGGATATTCTCGATATGTGCTTCACCTTCCTTTATGATTTCCAGGGCATTTTTTTGAGTATCGTCAAAATTCATTTTATCATCTAAAAGATTGAGCATATTCTTAATGGCCTGAAGGGGATTATTTATTTCCAGTGCCATGCTGGATGCCAGCTTTCCCATTGACATCAATCGTTCCGATTGAATGATTGTATTTTGTGTTTCCTTAAGGTCGGATATGTCCCTTATGGAGCCCTGGATTCCTTGCCAACTGCCATCCTCGTCTTTATTGGGGGAATATGTCATCTGCAGCCAACGGGTCCCCTTTATAGGATGATTAATCCTGAATTCAAACTTCCCCTGTTTGGGTTGCTTTGTCAAGTTGGACAATAAAGAGATTAATCTGTTTTTATCATCAGGGAGGACCTGAAAATAAAATATATCGGGGTTCTCAATAAGGGTTTTTGCATGTTGACCTATGACCTCCCTGCTGCTTGGACTAACAAAGGTGAATTTTCCGTGGCAATCCAGGCAGAATACCATATCGCGGATATTGCTGAATATTAGACGGCATCTTTCAGAGAGATTTTTGACCTCCTTTATCTTTTTTTTAAAAATTATTGCTACGCTTCCAAAATATATGGCAAAAATAAATAAAAGGGGAAGACGTAGCAGATAGTTTTCTCTATATAGAAGATTTTTCTGGAAATAATTCATTATAAAGAAACCATATATACAGCAAAAAATTGTGGCGCTGAAAATAACATTTTTAAGGTTATGGGCCATGCTGAGAAAGATGATTTCCAGAAATAATACAATATAGAAATCAGCTTCTATTACACCGGCAATATATATGCCAAGCGAGATCATTGTGGTGTCAAAAC
>JBLIRS010000130.1:0-8727 GCA_049472415.1 bacterium
TAAATCGATTAACCCATGAATTTTTTCCTGTTAAGACCGGCTACGCCAATAAGGCCCAGGCCAAGGAGCAGGAGAGTCGCAGGCTCGGGAACCGGGCCAACGGATTCAACCATAACTACAAAGTCGGTAAAATCCGGTTCAACATCCGACCATTCAGGATAGCCGTCATTGACGCCGTTCTGGTTTCCCCAGTGCATTGCATGAAGGTCCTCAAAGGCAAGGATATGCTCATCTTGATCCCAAATACCCGGAGCAAATGGAAATATTTGAACGGTGTCAATACCCTTTCCCTGATAAGCGGCCATATGATCCTGTCCGTCAGCATTTAGGGATGTATCGCTATACCATATACCTCCGGTCCATCCGGGATGACCCGCCCTTGAGTCCAGATAGTAACCAAATGCATTACCGGCAAAATCTATTCCGGTATCTACAAAGTTAACCCTAACGCTTCCATCGGCCAGGATGTTCAATACAGCCTGACTTCCGTTAGTCGCAACGCCATCAAAGATCTGGACCATTTTCGACGGATTTGACAAATCATAGATCCCAAACAGATTAAATTCCGACCATGTAGCCAGCTCTATTATTACTGTGCTGACGGAACCACCTGATCCATGGATTGCCCAATAAGAATCCCTGTCATCGGGAAGCGCATCCGTAAGTACATTTGTGCTGCTGTTACCCGGATTCGGGCCAATGGTTATATTATCAAGTACTGCCTGGAGCGCGACCCCACCGTCACCAAAGGGTACAGCGGACGCCCTTCCACCAATCATCATGAGGGTCATTATTACTGCCAAGCATATAATAAATTTTCTCATTCTTAAATCTCCTTTCCTCGTCCAATTTAAAATTTTCAAAAACCATTTATTTCGTTGTAAGTTCGAAGAACCTCAATCAGGGATGAACCAAAACGCTTTAAGATTTTTTAATCTTCCTGTGTTCCCTCCTTCCCTGGTTTATCTATTTGATGCTAATGTAGTTCACCCACAATTTTTTATGTAATATGAATTATGCAATTGAAATGCCATATATATAATTATTTATAACTCTTTGTAATTAAATAGTTAACGGTATTTAAGATTAAATTGGTGTTCTTTAATATTCATAGAGAATAGTAGCCTTTTCGTACAGATTTGGATTTTTCATTTATTATCAGTATAACTAACTGAAAAGAAAGGAGGAAGTAAAAGATAGAATGTAGCCAATCACTACACTTTTATATAAGGAATTGATTTTTATTTTGCTGTAACGGGTTGAATTATTATATTATCAAAGTAAATATCCCTGGCGTGATAGTTGCTGTGGCTGCTCATTTGCAGATAAAGATAGCCTATGGATATATTGATAAGCTATTTTTTTTTAAAGAATTAAAAAACATACTACACTAACATACAAAATTAAAAAAAGGTGCGAGGGTTGATTTAAAACAATCCTCGCACCTTTTTTAATTTTTTCGATCGTAAACCGGGTAAATCGATTAACCCATGAATTTTTTCCTGTTGAGACCGGCTACGCCAATAAGACCAAGGCCAAGGAGCAGGAGAGTAGCAGGCTCGGGAACAGGGCCAACGGATTCAACTATAACTACAAAGTCGGTAAAATCAGGTTCAACATCCGACCATTCAGGATAGCCGTCATTAGTGCCGTTCTGGTTTCCCCAGTGCATAGAATTAAGGTCCTCAAAGGCAAGGATATGCTCATCGGTATCCCAAAGACCCGGAGCATATGGCAGTATTTGAATGGTGTCAATACCCTTTCCCTGGTAAGCGGCCATATGATCCTGCTGGTCAGCATTTAGGGATGTATCGCTATACCATATACCTCCGGTCCATCCGGGATGACCCTCCCTTGAGTCCAGATAGTAACCAAATGCATTACCGGCAAAATCTATTCCGGTATCTACAAAATTAACCCTAACGCTTCCATCGGCCAGGATGTTCAATACGGCCTGACTTCCAGTAGTCGCCGCGCCATCAAAGATCTGGACCATTTTCAACGGATTTACCAAATCATAGATTCCGAACGTATTATAACTAGCCCATGTAGCCAGCTCTATTACTATAGTGCTGACGGATCCACCTGATCCCTGGATTGCCCAATAAGAATCCCTGTCATCGGTAAGCGCATCCGTAAGTACATTTATGCTGCTGACACCCGGATTCGGGCCTACAGTTATATTATTAAGTACTCCCTGAAGCGCGGCTCCACCGTCACCAAAGGGTACAGCGGACGCCCTTCCACCTATCATCATCAGGGTCATTATTACTGCCATGCATATAATAAATTTTCTCATTCTTAAATCTCCTTTCCTCATTCAATTCAAAATTTTCAAAAACCATTTATCTTGCTGTAAGTTCGAAGAACCTTAATCAGGGATGAACAAAAACGCTTTAAGATTTTTTAATCTTCCTGTGTTCCCTCCTTCCCTGGTTTATTTATTTGATGTTAATGTGGTTCACCCACAATTCTTTATATAATATGAGTGGTGCAATTGAAATGCCATATATATAATTTTCTATAACTCCTTGTAATTAAATAGTTAACGGTATTTAAGATTAAATTGATGTTCTTTAATATTTATGGAGAATAGTAGCCCCTTGCTACAAATTTGGATTTTTCATTTATTGTCTGTATAACTAACTGAAAAGAAAGGAAGAAGTAAAAGATAGAATGTAGCGAATCACTACACTTTTATATAAGGAATTGATTTTTATTTTGCTGTAACCGGTTGAATGATTATGTTATCAAAGTAAATATCCCTGGCGGGATAGTTGCTGTGGCTGCTCATTTGCAGATAAAGATAGCCTGATGAAAAATCGAGCCCGTGAGATTTGACGCCATAGAGATTTTTACCATTTTCGAATATCTCAAATCCCTTGTCATCCATGAAAAGGTCTATCTTTTGATAGGAAATGAATCTGCCCTGCCTGTTTTTCGGCCAGCCTTCCGTGTATAAATGTCTTATGCTATTATTGATCTTGGTTGAGACTGCACAGCGGGCATTTTCCCCCGGCGGAACACCTATATATTCCAGTCGTAACCAGTTTTCTTCATCCTGGGGATTTCCGGTTGTAATTGTGGGGCAGATATATATGGACGCTGTCAAGTAACAGCCGTTTGTATGGTTGTTCCAATCCAGATCGACAGAGATCCTTTTGGGTATTTCAAAGTTGATTTTATAACGACATCTGACACCATGGTATTTTACTGTGCCGTCTGCGGTGTTTATGGTATCCGCCCGAAGTCTCAGCCGATAGTCCCTTTTTGCACCCAAATCCACATCAACTATATCAATGGTACTTATTCTGAAGTCGCCTTTTCTTGTAATATCCCATCTTTCATGATTCAGATCTGTGTCATTGAAATCATCAAAAAAATCTATCAATTCATGATGTTTATTCAAAATGTCCGATTCCTGGGATATGGGAACAGGTCTTTGGAAATTCCTGATGCACCCTGATATTAAAAAGATACATCCTAAAAAAAAGAACCATATTAAGGATAAAAATATTTTTATAAAAGAAATTATATACCGGCCTTTTGACATAAAAATTTACCCGAAAAAATTGCCACAAATGAACGGGAGGCTGCCCGGTCTCAGGCAGCCTCCCGCGGTTGTGATTGAGAAGACATCCGGCCTCCGAACGGGGCCGTCAAGTCTTATGGAAACTGGAAGTTGTTAAGGATTTTATTGTTAAAAAATGAAAATGAAGAACCAGACACAAAATTAAAAGATGAACCTATTTTCGGGGTATAGAGATTTTGGCCCCAGCCCCAATGATTGCCAAGGGAATTGCTGAGCGACCAGTTATTGTTTCCGCTAAAGGTCCAGTTGTTATTTCCGTTAAAAAATGTTTGTTGATTCAATAAACCAAAGGAAGGGATATTGGTGAAAGATTGAGCAAGCGGATTGGATGGCAGAGAATTATTGATTGTGAATGACGTATTGCCTTTAGCCTGTTTGCTTGTGGTCAGATTGGTTGCTTGATTAGAGTTAACAACGACCGAGATCGGGGCTTTATTGTTTTTGACTGAGATGGTCGTATTTGCGACATTATTGACATTTAACGACAGGGCAGAAAGAGTGCTTATAGCTTGCGTCTGAACAGCAGGTATAATGGTTATGCTTTGAGATGAGGTGTTATATGAGTTTGGGCTGTAGTAAGAAGTTAGGTTATTGTATATAACAGTGTTGTAGTATTGGCTGTTATAGCTCTTTTTCCCCTGATCGTGGGGCACAATAACATTAACGGCAGCCCTGCTGCTGTTCCCTGAAAAATCCGTGCATTCGACCGTGATGGTATAGATTCGCCCTTGTTTATCATTGCCGGATCTTTCAGCCCGGAGATCCACGGAAAGGTCGCCTTTTATAATCCAATCCGGCGAAGTATCCCCATCACCGGTTCCATTGATTGGCTGATTGCTAACAACAGATATAATCATACTAACCGGTGAAATATCACAGATATCCTCACATACACAGGTAACTGCTACAGGGACCATTTCGTGGTTCGGGGGCCAGAGATTATTCGGCGAAGCCGTCAGGCTTTTAATGAGGGGCGGAGTAGTATCAACAATGGTAACAACCTGTGTACAGGATGATTGGTTACCGGAAAAGTCCTTGGCAGTCCAGGTGACAATGGTCTTGCCCAGCGGAAACACGGCAGGGGCATTATTCGTAACCAAGGAATCATCATCACAATTATCTGTAACATTCGGATAATGCAAGTTAACCGGGGTGCCGTCCGCGCTTGTCTGCTCTGCCGTAATATCCGGCGGGCACACTATTATAGGCGGCGTAGTATCTATAACTGTAATGACTACGGTATCGGTGTTCGTATCCATACCGTCACTTACTGTCAAGGTTATAACGTTTACTCCGAGAGGAAGCGTAACAAATGGTTTAACACCTGTGGCCGTTTCATTGGCTGATCCGTATGACCATGTCCATTCATAGGTCAGGGTATCTCCGTCAGGATCATAGGAACCGGACCCATCCAGATAGATCCGGGCAAGGCAATTCTCGTTCGCCGAAACGGTTTTGTCAGGACCGGCATCCGCTACCGGTGGCGTATTGACATATGCCCCAAGGACCAGATAAACTTCACCGGCTTTGTTTTTCACATTGACAATGGCTGCTGGTTTCCCGATTATGAGATCCAGCCCGGAATCATCATTCAGGTCCTCAGTGGTGGCGATTTGCCAGCCAAAACCGCCATCTGTCGCTGAAGGTACAGGGTTACCATCGATAATCTCGATAAGGAATTCGCCCTTTCCGTTTATGAGATATACAGCCCCGCTCTTCGGCGCTGATACCCACAAATCATCAAGGCCGTCCCCGTCCTTGTCATCCGTCCTTGCCACTGAGAAGCCGAAGTAATCATTGCCTCCTTCTGAAGGGCTTTCGATTATGGGGATAAGGAGTGGGTCACCATTAAGTGGGTCACCATTACTGCCGCTGAATAGATAGAGCTTGCCAATACCGGACTCTCCAAAACAATAATCTTCTTTACCATCATCATTCTGGTCCCCGATGGCACATGCTCCGGCCCCGAAGTGATCGTTCAGGGTCGGAACAGGGTTCAGATGTTCACGGAATATGGTTCCGTTGGCGCCTGAAAGAACGAAGGCCCTGCCCGCCGTCAGGTCCACATCCGTATCAGGATCGCAGTCAAACATGGGCGCTCCCACCAAGAGGTCATTGCGCCCGTCTCCTGTGACATCGCTGATTTTTGCCAAATATGTGCCGAAGGATGCCTTTGCCTGTTTTTCCCCTGCGCAGGGTTCAGGCTCGGAGGTTGTCCATATCTGGCTTCCATCCTCACCGGAAAATACATATACCTTTCCCATAGAGGAAGCCTGGTTGTTAGGAGCACCAACCGCAATATCAGGCGTCCCGTCGCAATCAATATCCCCGATGGCTGCTAAGGCGCTGCCGAAGGCCCAGAAGTCAGAGTCTTCAGGGACAAGGGTGAGGAGGATTACATCCGTGTCAACGCCGGAAAATAAAAAAACCTGTCCGCATTTCCTGTTGGTGTAAGTTGAACCGGCTGCAGGATCGCAAGATTCTTTTGGTGAATCAGGCCCTGGCGCACCTACGGCAAAATCATCATACCCGTCATCATTCAGATCACCTATAACACTAACCGCATAGCCGAAGCGATATCCAGAAATATCAACAGGCGGCTCAATTATTTCTAAAATGCTCTGATCTTCACCCGAAAGCAGATAGACCTTATCTTCCCCCGGCGCCCCAACGATAAGATCTCCGATTCCATCGCCGTCAATATCGGAAATCCCGGCCACTGACCATCCGAACAGGTCGTTTTTTAGAGGTGATGGATTTTTAATTTGTATGATGGTAGGTGCGGCCGCTGCCTGGACATCACTTACACTTATAAACATCCCAACAAAACTCAGGACTAAGATACTTGCGAAAAAAACAATCAGTACCTTTTTACATAAAAGATGTCTTTTGCTACTCATAACTTCTCCTTTATTTATTTAACCTTTAAAAATGAATATATGAGATATTTTTTGCTGCCCGCAAACGCCTCCTTCCTTAAATTTTTAAATAATTAAAGCAGCAACCTTATATTTATTAAAATTATGACAAGAGTATCAAAGCTACAAAGAAAGATATATGCTTTTTATACTTATTCAGAATGAGCTTATGAAAATGAATTAAAACTAATAATGAAATTTTATTGTAAAATAATGTATCCGGCTGTTTTTCTGTATCGTTATCATTCTTTAGGTGGAAAAACTTAAATGTTTAAGTTAATATAATTTATAACATGAATTTTTTATATGTCAACAATCAGTTCCTTGGATGACATCTCACGGCACCATCTACTTTAGGTGCTTGAATCTTCATTTACTTTATTCATTTAATTTGTGCCTTTTCCCGCAGTATGAATAGTGAGCTGAGTAAAAGGAATAATCCATCCATTTTTATTGCAGACCTCTACACACATTCTTTGTATGGCCCTTTTGAGTAAGTTATAATCTTTGGCGACACGGCCGGAAAAATCCGCCAAAATTTCAAGATCCAATGAAGATGTGCCCGCCTCCTTGAATTCCACCCTCAGATTTAATATATCCTTCTCATATCCTTCATTATAAAGCCCTTCCTTGAGAAACCTTTGAACGGTTTCGGGTATTTCGCGGGTGCTTATAGGCTGATGTTGGTAATCGATTCCGAAGGTGACATTGAGTCGAAAATTGGTAGAGATGTTTTCCGGGTTCTGTTTTAAAAATTCCAGTGTAGGGTAGGTCTTGTGGCTTCCGCCTAAAATAACCAGCTCCACTATCTCCGGGGTTTGATTGGATATTTTCCCGTAAGTTCCGTCTGCCAGAATTACCCAATCTCCTTCCTTGCATGGAAACCAGGGTTCTTCCGGATGATATGGACGGGAATGCATACCTGTAAATTCCCGTAATGGAAGATGAATCTTCCCCCCTTTTAGTGCCGGATTGACCAGAAGGGTAAATAAATTTAAAGACTGGACCTTCCATGGAAGACCATTGTAAACTATTCGCTCCTTCTCTTTCACAGGTCCCAGGTTCAGCAAAAGTTTCACCTGCTCCCAAAACCGCGGAAGGGCTTGGCGCGTGGCCCATGCCATTCCGAAGATAAATATAATGGCAAGACCTAAAAGGACCCAGTCTCCGGAAATATATAGAACGAGCAATAAGGCGCCGGTTGCGGTTGCAAAGGTCAGGAGGTGGTATATTAGGCTGATAACCCGGGCATATATTGTACGCTTTTCTGATTTTTTTTTGGAAATGAATTTATTCAACACATTATACATAAAGTGGAAAAAGAGCCACACAAACAGAAATGCCAAAAGAGATAGAACAAGATTCCGGCCCCGGCTTTTAAAGAAAGCCCTGGATATATTTTGAATGGATTTAACAAAGGACTTGCTTTCCTTTGATTTCTCTGCCAGTTGATATTGTGCAACAGACAATTGATTTGAAAAATTCTGGCTTTTCTCTGACCAATCCTTTTTGAGGGTTTTCAGATATTCCCTAAGCCTTTCATCCTTAGAAACTTCAATATATCCTTGAATATTATTTATTCCTTTTTCAATAACCGGGATGCGTTCTTCGTAATAGGCAATATTATTTCGAAGTTTTTCAATCTCTCTCGGGTGTTTTGTCATATTCTTTATTTCCTGGATAATAGGCGAGAGAAGATCCTGAAGCTCATCCTTTAGATCGAAACGCTCCCTGGGTGCTGATGTAAACAAGGTCAGATCAATACCCGTGGCAATTGCCTCAAAATTTTTCTCAAGGGCTTCTATCCGGGTATTAATTTCGGAAATTTCATTAAATATTTTCAGCCTTTGATCCTCTATTTTTGCCGAACGTAATCCCTCTTCTTTTTCACGAAGCCGGTCCTTCAATGTTTCTATAGATTTTACAATGACATCCAGGGTAATTATGGTTGTGGTGTTCTTGTCGGGATGATTCTGATCGATTAACTCTGTTTGAGTCTGGCTGATGGATTGGCTGCCCGCAATCCTGTATTTTAAGAGGGGAGAAAAAGTAAAAAGGATAATAGAACAGAACAAAATTATTTTTTTTCGCATTGCTTTAATCCAAAGGGGCAAGGTTGTCAATAAAATACAAACAAAATAGAAGAGAGTAACCCTATTAAGGTTCCAATTAAATAAAGATATACCATACAGGGTTGTTTTGCAAGATTCAGAAAAT
>JBLIRS010000131.1:0-8703 GCA_049472415.1 bacterium
CGCGGAGAATGTATATGATTTCAGCCTGGGCAATCCCAACCTGGAACCGCCCGCAAAATTTACAGATGCGCTGATAGAATATCTTAATGAACCCAGGCCCATGAAGCACGGGTACATGCCCAACGCGGGCTTTCCTGAGGTAAGAAAAAGCATAGCTGAGCATCTAAAGACAGAACAGGGGGTCGAGCTTTCAGAAAATGAGATCATAATGACCTGTGGCGCCGGAGGCGGGCTTAATGTGGTTTTCAAGGCTATCCTGAATCCCGGCGAGACCGTTATAACCCCATCCCCCTATTTCGTAGAATATGTGTTTTATACGGATAATCATGCTGGAAGGCTTGAGACTGTGTCATGCAGGGAAGATTTTGATATGGACGTGGATATGATAGCCTCTAAAATCACACCCGATACGGCTGCCGTACTTATCAATTCCCCCAATAATCCCACCGGCCGCGTTTACTCCGAAGAGTCAATCCGGCAGTTGTCAGCAATGTTGAAGGAAAAGGAAAAAGAGACAGGCCGGGCAGTCTATCTTATAAGTGACGAGCCATACCGCAGGATCGTTTATGACGGAGTTGCCGTGCCATCCATTTTAGCCGCTTATGATAACAGCATAATAGTGAATTCTTATTCCAAATCCCTCTCCCTTGCCGGCGAGAGGATTGGCTACATAGCGGTCAATCCAAGGGCTGATGACTTGAAAAAATTACTCGGCGCAATGATCCTGGCCAACAGGATACTGGGATTTGTCAATGCCCCTGCCTCTATTCAGCAGGCAGTAGGAAGATTGCAGGGGGTCAGTGTGAATATCGGCCTTTATGAGAGAAAGAGAAACCTGATTTGTGATGGCCTCTCAACTATCGGTTATCAGTTTAATAAGCCCCAGGGCGCATTCTATCTTTTTCCGAAATCCCCTATAGGTGATGAGGTTGAATTTTGCAGGATACTGCAACAGGAAAAAATACTGGCAGTTCCGGGAAGAGGTTTTGGAAGTCCCGGATATTTCAGACTCGCTTATTGTGTCGATGATAAAGTCATCGAGCGTTCGATCCCTGCCTTTCAAAGGGCGTGGGAAAAGGTTTGAGGCTGAGTGCCCTTCATTACAAACTATAAGGAATTTTGGGGTTCTTTTTGTTTTATCCACGCCTTTTTCAACCCGGATCTTGGTAGGTTCAATAACAAATATCTATAATTTTGTCTGATTCTATAGGTATTTTCAATTTGATTTCAATATTTTCAATATGTTATAAGTATTTTGTCAGCAGTTCTTGGGCAAATGAATCCTTCTGATGCTTGATATAAAGTTTAATGAAACGGTAGCATATTGAAATTAAATAAGGTTGTTAGAAGGAAAGGGGACAAATGAAAAATTTTTTCGCTTCCCGTAAGGGGATCATATCCGTAGGGCTTTTTATAGGTGTCTTTGCCGCTATTTTACAGAAGCTGGGCAATCCTAAAAATATGGGAATTTGCGTAGCGTGCATGGAAAGAGACATAGCCGGCGCTTTGGGTTTGCACCGGGCAGCGGTAGTTCAATATATGAGGCCGGAGATCATCGGTTTTGTGATTGGTGCCTTTATTGCTGCCTTAATATTTAAGGAATATAAGGCCAGGGGCGGATCGGCGCCCATTGCCAGGTTTGTTTTAGGCTTTTTTGCCATGATTGGATCTCTTGTTTTTTTGGGTTGTCCCTGGCGGGCATTGCTGAGACTATCAGGAGGAGACGGCAATGCTATTACGGGGATTCTGGGACTCGTGGCCGGCATATGGATAGGCGTGTTATTCATAAAGTCCGGTTATAACCTGGGGAGAAGCCGAAAGACCTATTCATTTACGGGCCTGCTTTTTCCCATTACCATGGTTGCGTTTCTTCTTCTCCTCCTTTTCCATCCAAAGCTCCCTTCAGGGGCCGTTTTTTTCAGTGAAAAAGGCCCTGGCGCCATGCATGCCCCATTACTCATTTCATTGCTGGTTGCCATAGCCATTGGTTTTCTTGCACAAAGAACGAGATTCTGTACCATGGGGGCGTTCAGGGACCTTATCCTTATCCGTGACACCCATCTTCTTTCCGGGATTATTGCACTGGTTGTGGGGGCCTTTGTGACCAATTTGATCTTTAAACAGTTTCATCCCGGATTCATCAATCAACCTATAGCCCATAACAATTACCTCTGGAATTTTGGCGGCATGGTCCTCGCAGGGCTTGCTTTTGCCCTGGCAGGGGGATGTCCGGGAAGACAATTGTTTATGTCAGGAGAGGGGGATGGCGATGCTGCCGTATTTGTTCTTGGGATGTTTGCCGGTGCGGCATTCGCCCATAATTTTGCTGCTGCAAGCTCTCCAAGCGGGCCTGCTATCTGGGGGCCTGCATCCGTTATTGTCGGCCTTGCTGTTTGTATAGTCATGGGCTTTGCCATGAGGGGGAGAGTGTCTGAAAACAATAGTAATGAAATGTGTCCGAAAACTATTTGTAAAAAAAGGAGTAATAAACCATGACTGAAAGGGTAGACGCCAGAGGATTATCCTGCCCTCAACCTGTAGTTTTAACAAGGAACAAGATGAAGGAGATGGGAAGAGGGACCTTTGAAGTGATTGTTGAGACAGGCACTTCAAGGGATAACATTACAAGGCTGGCAAACCACGAAGGATGGAATATAGAGGTAAAAGAAGACGGGGATGAATATATCCTTATCCTGAGCAAATAAAATATGGGCGTTTAACAAAAAATGTTAATAATTACTTCAATGACTTTTTTACGACCTTATCAATATTTCAATAAACTTTATTTAGATCATAAGCTTATCTTCTTCGGGCAAGTGTTCATGAATGAGCTTTCCCTTTCCCCATTGTCTGGAGCTTAAAAATATGCTCACTATAAGGGTGACAAGGAGCCATCCCAGTCCCAGTATCAGGAGGGCACTTACCTTATACCCTCCATAAGCTGTTTTGAGCTCTCCCATGAGATTGGTTACAAGGATAATGATGAGGATGCCGGGAGTGAATATTTTAATCGTATAATCCCATACCATGTTTATCTTCCAGGCTGATATCTCATTGATATGCCCTCGCAGCACTTTTGCCTTTAAAAACCAGCCAACGGCAATACATTCCAATATACCGGCAAAGATCAGACCGTAACTAGTCAGAAAATGGTCAGCAATGTCCAGCCAATAGAGCCCTGACCTCGTTGTAAAAACGAGGCTGCCAAGAAAACCGAGGGAGCAGGTTAATGTGACTACCTCTTCCCTTTTAAGGTTGAACTTATCCGTAACAGCGCATGCGAAAGCCTCAACAAGGGATATGCCGGAGGAAAGCCCTGCAAGAAATAGCGCGAGAAAGAACAGCACTCCGAATACACTTCGCAAGAAAGGAAGGTTGGAGATCGCCTCTGGATATGCTACAAAGGCCAGGGTAGGGCCTGATTGAATAACCTTGTCAATACCAATCCCTTTGGTGTGAGCCATATATCCAAGCACACCGAACACGGCAAAACCCGCGAAAACGGAATAAAAGCAGTTTGTAAAGCTTGTAATAAAGGCATTCTGGACAATATTCGTCTTTTCAGGAAGATAACTGGCATAGGCAATCATTATCCCGAATGCAAGTGAAAGGGTAAAGAATATCTGGCCATAGGCGGCAATCCAGACCTTCCACTTAAGGAGTTTCGTCCAGTCCGGCTTTAGATACCAGGCAATCCCTGTGCCTGCCCCTTTGAGTGTTAAAGACCAGAAAACCAATATGGCGGTGAGTATGAACAGGGTAGGCATAAAGATCTTGCAAGCCTTCTCTATGCCCCTGTCAATATCCTTATAACAGATATACCAGCATAAGGCCCAGACCAGAAATGTGGAAATCAGAATAGAAAACCTTATCCCGCCAATACTCCATACATCGGGAGAAAGGCCCAGGAAATCCTTGAGGAAAAATGCCTGTGGATCGGTACCCCATTTGAGGGTGAGGCTGAAAATGGTATAGTTGATACACCATCCTATAATTACAGCGTAATAAAGCATGATTCCAAACATGGCAAAGACAGGCATCCACCAGCCCAACCATTCCCATTTTCGATTGATTTTTGCGAAACAGAGATTGGAAGACCCGTGTATTTTATGGCCGAAAGCATATTCCAATATCATCAGGGGAATACCTGCCGTCAAGAGCGCTACAAAATAGGGGATCAAGAAGGCCCCTCCGCCATTTTCATACGCCATATAACTGAATCTCCAGATATTTCCGAGTCCAATGGCTGAGCCAATAGCGGCAAGCAAAAAGCCGATATTTGATTTCCACACGGAACGCTCCATCGATAGACCTCCTTTGGAAAAATCCAGTCAAATCATTTATACTTTAAAAATATATTTGTGGCTGAGTATAAACAAGATTTTCACTCCGGTCAAGAAAGATAATGACCCGGTCTTTACATAGGATTTGAGATTTGATGCCATGAGCAGTGAGCTAAGGGAAAACAGATTCTGGATCGGCACTTCAGGCTGGTCATATAATCACTGGCAGGGAAGATTTTATCCTGAAGGGATAAAAAACAGGGAGTGGCTGGAATATTATACAAAGTATTTCCGTACAGTTGAGGTGAATGCCAGTTTCTATCGCCTTCCGTTTAAGGGAATGATCTCCGGATGGGCAAGAAGGACGCCGCCTGAATTTATGTTCGTGTTCAAGGGAAGCCGGAGGGTGACCCATTTTCAAAAGCTTTACAACGTCTACGATTCGATAGAACTCCTTCTTAAGAGACTGGAGCCCTTGAGAGACAAGGTGCTCTGTATACTCTGGCAATTACCCCCCTCACTTAAACAGGATCTTTCTTTGCTTGAGGAATTTTTAGCTCAACTTCCATCCACTTACAGGTATGCCATTGAATTCCGCCATGCCTCCTGGATAAATGACAGCAGTTTCCATCTGCTTTCCAAATACAGGGTTGCCCATTGTACGGTAAGCGCTCCCCGACTCCCGTGTAATCTTACCACAACTACAGATTTTGCCTATATCCGATTCCACGGGATACATGGGTGGTATAATTATAATTATTCTGAAGAAGATCTTCTATGGTGGAGGGATGAACTTTTCAAGATAGGGGAAGGGGTGGATAGGGTGCTTGCTTATTTCAATAATGATTTCGAGGCCAATGCAGTAAGAAATGCACTCAGGCTTCAGGAATTTCTGAATAGAAATTAATAATAAGGATTTCCATATGAAAAAGGATCTGATAATACAATATATCCTCACCTGCCTCGCTGAAGATGCAGGTACAAGGGCTGAGGAGATTGCGCTTGAACAGAGCGTCGAGCTCCCTCGAAGCGCGGTGAAGGATCAAAAGGTGGCAGGATCAAGTATCCCTGATATCCTGGAACTAACCCCTGTTTCAAAGCTTCCTGATGGTTTAACCCGGCACAGGCTTTGTCTCGCTTTTTCAGGCAGTCTTGTTGGAAGGGATATACCCCAGTTTTTCAATCTGCTTTTTGGAAATGTCTCATTGAAAAAGGGCCTGTATATAGAAGACATGACATTGCCCGATAAGGTCCTGGATCTCTTCCCTGGACCGGGTTATGGGATAAAAGGAGCAAGGGAAATCTGCCAAAGGGATTCAGGCGCCATGCTTTGTTCCGTTTTAAAACCCGTTGGTTCTTCAAGTCATGTATTTGCGGACATGGCAGAGGAGTTCGCCGGGGCAGGGGTACCGTTCATAAAGGATGACCACGGCCTTGCCGATCAACTAACCAGCCCTTTTAAAGAAAGGGTTAAATGTGTTCAGACTGCCATTAAAAAATCAGGTTCAAGCTCTGTCTACCTCCCCAATATTACAGGACCGCATGAGGATTTGGAGGAAAAGATAGCCATCGCATTCAATGAGGGTGTAAAGGGATTCCTTGTAAGCCCTTTTCTGATAGGGTTGGACACGTTTCGCTACCTGCGGGAAAAATATCCGGTTTTATGGATGGCCCATCCGGCATTCTCAGGCGCGTTCTTTGCGGATAGATTCCATGGATTCAGGCCGGGGCTCCTGTTAGGAACAATCCTTCGTCTTCTGGGAGCAGACATGGTTATATATCCGGACGCAGGTGGAAGGTTCTCCTTCAAACCTTATGAATGCAGAGGAATAGCTGATGGATTGAGAGAAGGATATGAAGACAGGTTCAAACCTGCCATACCGGTCCCTGCGGGAGGCATCTCTGCGTCAAAGGCTATACGGGTCAGACAGTTTTATGGAGATGATGTCATGCTCCTTATAGGTGGAAGTATCTATCTTCATAAAGACGGATTTGAAAAGGCGACCCAGGATCTTTTGAATACCCTGTCTCAACCTCTTCATGGCGAAATCAAAAGGTGGGATATTTCAAAGGAAGGATCTTCCCACTCCATAGACATACATACTCATTCCCCTGCTTCCCAACCAAAAGGGGTTATAAGGCAAATAAGACCTGGCGAGTGGGACAGGACAAAAAAGCTGCCTTATAAGATAGAAGGAACTCATTTTCGGGGTATAACCAGGACCGAGCTTTATGTTCCTGAACATGGGGAGGCGGGATTCGACATACGTTACTTTGAGATTGAGCCGGGAGGCTTTTCAAGCCTTGAAAAACATCAACATGTGCATTTTGTGATTGGTGTGAGGGGGAAGGGAGAGGTGAGAATAGCCGAAACATGCGATCCCATATCCCCCAATGACGTTGTATTCATCCCCCGGGATACTCCCCACCAGCTTCGTAATCATGGACCCGAAGTGTTTGGTTTTTACTGTATTGTAGATCACGTTCGTGATGAGCCCACTGTAATTACAAATAATTAATAATCCGATGACCCCAATTTCTCGCTAAGTATACCTATAAGAAATTCTCTGGCTTCTTCATCCAGGCTGGTTGCATTCTTCACGGAAGATTCAAATCTTTCGATCCGTTGTTTATTTTCCAAAAAGTAGGCAATGTCATAACTCACTCTGATTGCATCTTCCATAATGCCGTGTAACTTGACCAGATCACCTACGTTGCATTCCCTGCCTTCATAATTTCTTATAATATTTTCTAAGCGTTTGTATTCTTCTAACCAATCCTGAATATTGTTTTCCATTCTGGTATAACTTTCGGCATCACCTATAATCCAGAGCTCTATCATATCCAGGTCTTGGGATGTTAATTCGTTATCCGAACTTATCTTGGAAATAATCCTTTTAATTTCTTCTGATGTTTCCTTTTGGATTTCTTCACGTATGATATTTTTGTTTTCATTCAAAACAGTTCCCGCTTGTTGAAAAGTAATATCCTGCATGTTTTTTCTGGCATTTTCCATTATTTGGGCAATTCCTTGTAAAAGCATTTTAAATCCCCTTATTTTTTATTAAACCAAAATGTTTATTAAGTATTTATTTTTGATTTGGCTTTTATTTTTCTCTTTTTCCCTAAAAATAATAATGGATCCCTGCTGTTAAAAAGGTGTCCGCACCGGTTCCAACAGAATCATTATCATCATAATCACTAAACATAAGCCCCAATTCAGTTGAAAATCCGAGATTGGGCAATCCGCTAAAAAAGTATTCCACCCCAAAAACACCGCTTATTGAAAAAGATGTGTCACTTTTTTCCTCATCCGGATCTGTATTTGCAATACCAAGTCCGCCTCCTGCATATACATTCATGTTTTCTTCAGCTTTAATTACATAAAGACCCTTTCCACCAATATCGAATTCGTCGACCTCATCAGTCAGTTGGAATCCCAGCATCCCCTGTAGACAAAGCCTCGAACCCGCCCAATATTTAACTGAAATCGAACTAACATCTCTCGATCCCAATTGTGAATTGAAGCCTATCCCTATAAGCCCCAGCATATCCTTTGCCGCGACATTACTTGCTGACACAAATATGATTATCAATAATATTGCGATAAATTTTACCTTTTTCATCCTGGTTCCCCCTTATAAATGTTATATGCAACTATTTCAATTATAACTCCATTTTGTTAAAACTAATCGGAAACTATTACTCCTTGTCACCTCCTTCTTTGAAAGATTAACAAAGTTTAAGGAGCCTGCAGGCATTATTGTACAGGATATCTTCCTTTGCTTTTTCAGGAATAGGCAGGGATAATATCTTTTTTACCTCTTCATGCTGAGGTTTCCATGGAGAATCAGTGGCAAACAGGATCTTATCGAAACCGTGCTCCCTCATTATCCTTACGAGCCTGTCAGTTTCCATATAATCTATTACATATGACGTATCAAAAAACAAGTCCCTTCCCACCAAAAACGACTCAACCTCATCCCAGCATTTATATCCGCCCAGATGAGCCGCTATGAGTCTGATTTTCGGGAAATCGTTCAGGACATTGGCCAGCCTCTGAGGCGTCGCATGCACGGGAGGATAAAGACCTATATCCACCCCCGCGTGAAAAAGTACAGCCATATCGTTTTCCACCAAACTCTCGTAAATGGGGAAAACAAGTTCTTCATCCGGATAAAATTTTTGATAATCAGGGTGAATTTTTATCCCTTTTATGTCCATTTTTTTTATACGCCTAAGTTCTTCCGCATAATCTTCAAAAAGCGGATGCATGGTCCCAAATGATATAATCCTCTCATTTTCTAAACTCTTGGCCCAGTTGTTGATAGAGACAACCTGTGAAGGTATTGTAGCGATAGGCTGATTCACGGACAAGGTTATTCCCGCCATATCCATGGAACGTTTAAGATCGGCAACG
>JBLIRS010000132.1:0-8661 GCA_049472415.1 bacterium
CTTTAATAAATCCGGAAGACTGCCAAAATTATATGGCAGAAATCATATGTTCATCCTGGCGCGGAAGAAATGCGGTTTTTTGAATTCCGGGACCATGAAGCCTCAAAACTAATGATCAAGCTTTAGGATCGGCAATAGTTTTGGATAAAACAGCTCAATACATTAACCGTTTCATTAAGCGCCCTGTAAAGCGCTCCATACAGAAAGCCTTACACATACCGGACCCCTGGCAGGATATCCGGCGTTTGACAGTAAATCTGAAGCCCGGGATTATAACCGACGTGGGGGCAAATAAAGGTCAAACGGCCGTTAAACTGTCCGCGTTGCTGCCTGAATGGAAGATCTATGCCTTCGAGCCCTTTCCCGATACATTTAAAAAGCTTGAAGAATCGGTTTCCTCTTTGTCCAATGTGATACCTGTCAACATTGCCATTTCAAACATAACAGGAACTGCGGATTTACATGTGAATGCCTCAAATGTGACCAATTCCCTTCTGCCCGCCACAAACACCGGAGTGTCATATTTCCCGGATGAGCTCAATTTGAAGGGAATAATTCAGGTGGTTACGAAAACCCTTGATGATTGGAGCAAAGAGGCAAATATAAATGATATCCGGATCCTTAAAGTGGATGTTCAGGGTTCTGAATTATTCGTGCTTGAAGGCGCCACTGAGCTGCTTCTGAACAGCGTACAGCTCGTATTCTCTGAAGTGCAATTTTTACCCATATATGAGGATTCGGCCACCTTCGGCAAATTGGAAGACTTTCTCCTCAAGAGAGGATTTTCCCTTTATCAGCTTTACGATCTGCACTCCGGCCCCGATGGCCAGTTGTTATATGGAGATGCCCTGTTCAAAAAAAGGTAATCATGGATAGGCTGATAAGAAAACTTATACGATTCTATCGAAGGCTGCCGTGGCAGCCATTCAAGAATGCCTTGAAATCCCTGTTGAAGAAATTCGAAAGGAGTCAGGCTAATCGTATTGTCACGGCAACTGTTGATAATGTGACCATGGAATTGGATCTCGGAGAGGGCATTGACAGCAAGATATATTATCATGGTGACTATGAAAGATTTTCGCTCAAATGGGTGCGTGAATATGTTCGTTCCGGAATGGTCTGTTTTGATATCGGCGCGAATATTGGTTATTACACACTTCATTTAAGCCGTATTGTGGGGAATAATGGCCGCGTATTTGCGTTTGAGCCAACCACTTGGGCCTTTCAAAAATTACAGCGCAATCTGTCATTGAATAATTCTGATAACATAACCGTAGAGAGGCTTGGTTTGTCGGACTCGAAAGAGTTCGGAAAAAATTTAGAGGGTTTCGCCTTCCAGGCCAGTTGGCCTATAGATAAGAACCTTCAAGGAAATTTGGCAAGAAGTGATACTGCAAACTTCACCACCCTGGATTCCTACATAATAGAGAATATGATCGAATCACTGGGGTTTATCAAGGTTGATGTCGATGGATATGAGGAAAGGGTTTTAAAAGGTGGAAAATCTACGATTAATCGTTTCAGGCCTTTTATTCTGATGGAGGTATGTCCTCATGCCCTTGATCTTACCGGAGCCACCGTGAAAGGCCTTTTAAAACATCTGGAAAAGCTGGATTATACCTTTATATTTGTGGAAGATCCTAAAAAAATCCTTAAAATAGATGAAATTGAAACACTCGCAATATTAAGAAAGTCCGTTAACCTGGCATGCCTGCCTTACTAAACATCGACCTTTCTCAGAGTGCTGGCAAACATATCATTTACAAATTAAAAGGCATAAGCCTATCTCCAAACCGAATAAACCAGATAGCCAATTAAATTAATTGATATGTCGGAAACTGTAAACAATATACATCCGGCAAGCCTGCTTCGTAATTCCTCATACAGGATGACCGGTTTTGTATTATCTCTCCTGTTTATGCTGCTGCTTACACCCTACTTTGTGAAGGTGTTGGGTCCCGAAAAGTATGGGTTGTGGGCGATAAGCATTTCAATGCTGGGTTTTGCCGGAATGCTGGACTGGGGGATCGGGACGGCGGTTACAAAGTATATCTCTCAGTACCTGAGTCTCGGCGATTCTCAGAGATTGGCTGAATGCGTACTGGCATCCACCGTTATTTATTTCTTTCTCGGGATCTTCGGGACTGTTTTTTTATGGGCCTTTACGCCTCAGATCATATCCTGGTTTAAGATGTCACCCGGGCTTGTGTCTGTAGGGATCGAGGTTTTACATATTACAGCCCTTGGCATCCTGCCCATGTTTTTACGGAATTGTTTCCTTGCCGTTCCCATGGGATTTCAGAAATACGGGTTTTCCACAGCCATATCACTGACCAAGGAAGTGGCAGGGATGGGTGGTATGGCCCTAATTCTATTGATGGGGGGACAACTTACCGGAGTAGTTTCCTGGATGGTTTTTGTTTCAGCAGGGACTGCGTTTTTCGCCGCTATCATGGCATTGTTTTTAATAAAATCCGTTAATGCATTCAGGTTTTCCTTTAAAAAAGACGCCTTTACTGAGATCCTTAAATTTGCTGTCTTTGCCGGTACTTCAGGGGTGGGGTCCCGTGTTTTCAATATGATTGACCGTATCCTGGTGGGGATATTATTAAATACGTCCATGGTCACATATTATGTGGTGCCTGTTTCAATGGCAAACAAACTGCGCGGTTTTATCGCCAATATATCACATGTATTTATGCCCAGGATAAGCTCGCTTCAAGCCAAGTCCGATTATGAAAAGATCAGGTCATTATTTTCAAAATCACACAAATTAACCGCTTATATGGTATTTGGATCAACTTCCCTTTTATTCATCATTTCCAAACCCCTCCTGTCATTCTGGGTAGGCCCTGATTTCGTGGAGCATTCACTGGGAGTACTCCGGATCTTGCTGGTTGCCTACGCATTTATATCGCTGGCCGCACCGAGTTTCTATTTCGCCAACGGTCTGGGTATGCCATGGATAAATGCCTTCTGCTCCCTATTCGGAGGGGCGCTTAGTATAGGGTTTATGTGTTTTGCCGGAAAACAAGGCCTTTCTTTATTTGCCTGGGCGAACTGTGGTTTTGCCCTTGTTTTGCTGATACCCATAGTAACTATGAAAAAGATAGGTCTTGGAATTTTAGATAAATCAAAGGATATATTTCTGAAACCAATAGGCGCCTGTACGGTATTAATCACAGGGTTTTTGTTTTTTGAGGAGCGCACCGGCCCCTGGTTATGGGGAGCGTTGGCAGTGATTGTCTATGGGCTCATGTTATCTTACGAATATTATCCTTTTATTAAGCGGCTTTTGACCATGATCAGGGGTAAATATATAAAGGATTTGCCGGGATTACAGGGCCAAACCGAGAAGCCATGAATAACTTGATCCTTTTTGACATATTGACTACCGGTCATCATATCAATTATGTTGAATTCATCATTCGATATCTGAATAATTCTAATACTCCTTACATAAAATGGAAATTCATCACTGATACCTCTTCCCCCAACATAAGCCGGCTTTTGTCGAGCTATCCGGATTCTATTGTTGATTGGCACTCGCTTGCCAATGGTTCAATCATTCATAGAATTGGGCTTTTAAAGAGGGTTTCCAGGATTTTTAAAATCAAGAATTGTATTGACCATGCTGTGGCAACCAAGGCAAATATAATCCATTTCTTGTCTATAGACCATATGGAGGTCCCTCTGTTTATTGCTTTGTTAATGCACCGGTGGGCATTGAAGAATATTTCATGCAAGATTATCTGCACGGTCCATAAGGAAGCCGGCAGGGGTTCCCGGATAAGGCGGAAGATTGCCCGTCGGGTATTGCGTTATATGTCGAAAAATGGCTGGATTGATATGGTGTTCGTGCATGTCTCTGAAGCTGCAAAGGATATAATCAGTAAAGGCACTGCCATATGCCAGGTCCCTTATCCGATTGACACGGACATAATGAAATCGGCTTTGCTCTTTTCCAGGGAGGAATTATTTGACCGCCTTGGCTTGCCGTTCACGCAAAAACCGGTCTGCCTTCTGTTCGGTTCGATCAGACCCGTTAAAGGTATAAACTATCTTCTCAAGGCCCTGAAATATATTGATATGCCCTGTTCAATCCTGATCGTCGGAAAGCCTTCCACCTCTTTGAGGATTGACCTGATCGAGTGGGCAAGGACATTCCAGTCGGAAATGGTTGATTTAAAAATTATTACGGAATATGTGCATGATGAGGAAGTCCCTTTTTATTATGCATTGGCAGATCTTATTCTTCTGCCATATATGCATGATTCACCCGGAGCAGGTGGTCCCTTGCTTCTGGCCTCAGCAACGGGAACACCCGTTATAGCTTCTGATGTGGGAGAATTGGGGCGGAAGGTGAGATTATATAATCTTGGGCTCCTCTGTCAGCCTGAATCGGCCCTGGCATTAGCCGATAGTTTAAACAAAGCGCTTTCCCGGCTCAGGATGCTGAAAGCCGACGTTATGGATGGGGCTGAAAGGTGTGCTGACGAGCATTCCTGGCAAAATATGGCCGGTCAGGTCTGCCGGATTTACGAAGACCTTGCAAGATCCTGATCTTTAAAACTGGAAACCTTAAACAATGACTGAAATCCTTCTTCTAATGGCCCTCGGCCTCACCACAATTTTAGTCATCGTGGTGACTGAGAAATCCACCGGTTTTTTAAATATTCGCAATCTGTCCGTTATGGGTTTTTTTGCCCTTACATATTCCCTAAACATTGTCGGAGGAATCCTGGTTTTTTTTCAGAGACAGGATGTGAGTGATGGAATAAGATATTCATATCTGGCAATGATATTTCTTGGCTTTATAGGGATCTGTATAGGGTCCGTGCTGATTTCCATGTGGAAGCATTTTGATCCTGAAGAAACGAAAAAATTTTTGTCTTCCGATTTTAAAACATGTATGCCCGTTTATGGTATTTTCCCCTCTGTTCTGATAATAATAGGTCTGGCAGGGCTTATATTTATAGCTTATTCCAGAATCCTGCCCAGCCTGCCGATAGCGTATTTGTTGTCCTCCGACATTGATGCGGTAATGCTTAAACTTGTTCGGGCCTCAGGGTATAAGACACTTCCCAATTATATAACGCACCCCATGAATTTTATTCGAATGGTTCTTTTCCCCTATTTAATTGTTTTAACCTTTCTTTTGGTTCATAAATTCCGGACAAATAGATTGCGCGCGCTTTTTATGGTGACCTTTCTCTCCGGAATCGTCTTTAATAGCTACACAACAGCCCTTTTCCCGGTGGTAATGCTTTTTGCCATCCTTTTGCTGGCCTTTTGGATTACACGTAGTATCAAGATCAGGCACCTTCCGCTGATTTTGTCCGGCGCATTGGCTTTTCCTTTGCTATCAGCCATATTGGCCCATCGGTCCATCGAGATATCATCTGTTGTAACCAAAGAGATCATCAGACATCTTCTTCGTTTTATATATGAGATTCCGGATATTTTACTATCATATGTAACGTTATATTGGGATGCCGGAAGCAGGCTGATGGGATCAGCCCACAGGCCTTTGTCCATACTGCTGGGACAAGAAAGCCTTAATGTCTCCAATATTGTTTTTCTTTACAGAAACCCGTCAGGCTATTATCTGGGCAATGCAAGCGCTCCGTTTGTGGGACATTTATATGCAGACTTCGGATTGTGGGGG
Organism: bacterium; assembly: GCA_049472415.1. Classification (GTDB taxonomy): domain Bacteria; phylum SZUA-182; class SZUA-182; order DTGQ01; family JAFGSM01; genus JBLIRM01. Next base: position 5,669 of record JBLIRS010000132.1, read on the forward strand.
GTCTTTACAGGCGCAATAATTACAGGGATTATTCTTCAGGGTGTCCATATTTACTGCGTCCGGCGTGAGAATAACCTTTTTAATCTTGCGTTATATATAATGGTGATTTGGGCTGGTTTCGCTACAACCTCAACCAACATTACAACAGGCCTTCTTTCAAAAGGGCTGATTCCTGTCCTCTTCTTGCCATTTATAATGAAAATCGTATGCGGTTTTTGGGAGCGGGTTGGTGGGAAAAACTGTCATGCCTATTAAAGTAGCGTACGTCCATAATGTCTGCATGCCCTATAAAGTCCCTCTGTTGTCCAAAATTTCCGGTCAGCCTGAAATCCTTATGCATGGGTTTTTTGGTCAATCTCACTGGAAAAACAGCAAGCTATATACGATAAAAGATATAAAAGGCTTTCCTGCCACCATTTTGCCCACCCTGAATATCGTATTTCCTTATAAGGGGAGAGGCCTTCATTTGTTCTGGAACCCAACCCTTTTTAAGGCATTATGCCGCTTTCATCCCAATGTTATTGTCGCGGGCAATAGCAATTTCCCTAATAACATTACAGTGGCGCTTTATGCCCGCCGTTTCAATATACCCTATATCTGGCATGGCATAGGCAGCATGTATGATAATGAAACCCCTTTGAGACGCTTTTTCAGTATCCCGCTGGTTTGGTTTTTTACCAATGCAAACGCCGGAATAGCCTTTAATACAACTGCAAAAAATTATTTTATAAGAAGATTTGCCTTGCCATCTGAAAATATATTTGTAGCGCCCAATTTAGTGGATACCCGGATAGTGGAATCCGAAAGGCGGCGTTTTTCTTCTTTGATCGACGCAAAACGCAGGGACCTTGGATTACAGGGCATGAAAACGATACTCTTTGTCGGTGTCCTGGAGCCTTCAAAGAGGGTTGATTGCTTAATCCGGGCATTTGCCATGATAAGGGAAAAGGTGCCGGATGCGGTTTTAGTCATTGTGGGTGATGGAAGCTCCCGCCGGTATCTGGAAAAACTGGCTGCGGAGACCGGACCGGCAAGGATTATTTTTTTGGGGCGGCATTTGGCCGATGCAAATCTGTACTTTATGCTGGGAGATATATTTGTTTTGCCCGGATTGGGCGGGCTGGCCATAAGTCAGGCCATGTCTCACGGATTGCCTGTTATTTCTGCCAGGGCAGATGGAACTGAACAGGATCTCATCACCAACGGCAAAAATGGTTTTGTTTTGTCAGGGCCTGATCCCATCCGGGAGATTTGCAAAAGATTGGAGATGCTGCTTCTGGATGATGATTTAAGAATAAGAATGGGTCAGGAATCGAGGCGCCTGATATCCGAACGATTCAATATTGATAATACTGCCATGATTTTTACCAGGGCACTGAGGAGCGTTTTAAAATGATACAGTTTATAAAGATTATGCAATGAAGATCGAAGCAATCAGGATAATACCCGGGATACAGATTCATTATTCGGATAAGAAGCAGTGTGTCGGCTCCAGGAATCTGGATCTTGTTCAAAGCCCCGATCAAGGAATAACATGGGGGGTAATATGCCGTCTGCCCGCTCCTGTGTATAGAGCATTACTGGTGAGATTTGATCTGTATCGCCGCCTGGTTCGGGGCGGTATACACTCAGTTTTGCCCATACAGAATGCCGATTATCCGGGTTACATTGTGGTAGCCGAGGGACAAATCTATTGGATATCATCAGATGGCCGGCAAGTTAAGGTTATTTTCGAGATACGAAATGGCCGCCGTCCCCTCCGCCGGGGTATATGCGTCATCGGAAATACGGTGATAATGGGCGAATACTGGGGAAATGAAAACAGGGAACCTGTCAGCATTTATTGCATCTATGTGAATGATCAAAGGATAGAAAATTCCAGAATAGAAAGATTGTATCAATTTAAGAATAACTCCATACGACACATTCATGCCATACAGCAGGACCCTTTCAGTAACCAGCTTTGGATTTCGACAGGGGATAATGATTCGGAGTGCATGATTGCCCTTCTGGACAGGAAAACAGGGAAAATGGAGGTGCTGGGAATCGGAAGCCAGAAATGGCGCACACTCAGTTTTGCCTTCCGTCCCCAGACTGTTTACTGGGGCACTGATAATCATCTGGGTGAAAACCGGATCTGGTGCCTGGACAGATTGACCGGGGTCACGAAAATGGTAGGTGAGGTTACAGGCCCTGTTTATTACAATGCCTGCCTGGAAGAATATATCATTTTCGGCACGACGATGGAAAAGGGTGAGGCCTTTCAGGATGGCTTCGGCCGCCTTTATGCTGTTGACGTGTATGGCAAAATCAAAGAGATATGGAAAAAAAAGAAAGACATCTGGAGCGCGCGTTTATTCGGCTACGGTGTTTTCGAGTTTGCTGAGGGACATCCGGAGAATAATCGGTTCTGGGTGACCACTAAGGGTTTTAAAGGCAGGATGCGGAGTATTTTATTTGAGATCAGAGAATCTGAAAAATAAGATAAAAAAACCATCAGAGAAGATGACAGGAATATCATTTTTTTCCATTGTAGGGGTAGGACGATCGGGTACAACGCTTCTTATGTGCATGCTGAACGAACACCCTGATATTGTTACCCCGCCTGAGTTTCATTTTATAAGCCAGCATATGGTCAAGCGACCCAATATGAGGTTATTGGAATCATCCGAGCGTTTGAGAAAAGATCCTCGATTTGCACGGCTGGGTTTGGATGTGGAGGATGTAATCCGCCCTTTTAAGGATGAAAAAGAACCTTTTTCCCCGGACCGGCTGTATAGATCAATACTAAGGACATACGCGGATAAGCATGAGGTCCGTATCATCGGAGACAAGGCCCCAAAGAATATCGAGTATCTCCCTGTTTTACATAAAGTTTTTCCTGATGGCAAAATCATTCATCTGATTCGGGACCCCAGGGATGTATACCTGTCCAGGATCAAGGCGGCATGGTCCATGTCACGTGCTGACACATTGCAGTTTCTGGCCTATCG
>JBLIRS010000133.1:0-8603 GCA_049472415.1 bacterium
TACAGATTTGAGCTGGTTAGGTGGCTCTGGTTCCATAGGCTCGACTTATGTAAATCCATTAGCTTATAGTGGGATCGGAGGTTTTTGGGATGATATTAATGGATATAGTGCCATGCAATATTTAGGTCAAAGGATAAATGAAGCTAATCTATTTCCTAATGCATACTCTATGTTTACTGAATCTATTTATGGAAATCCTCTGCTATCTCTAATCCTGGGCAATACACCTATATATAACCGCCCAACGATAATACCGTCAGAAACCTCTGGTAAAGGCCTGACTTTAAGTGTAGATCCACTCCGAAATTGTCATTTTAACCTCATTGATCCTTGGTTGTCTTTCTCAATGAATCTAGTTACAAAGCCTTTTCGATTTCTTCCCTCCTCGCTTTTTTAAATATTGGATATTTATAAATGCGTTAGATTAATTGAGTCGATTGTGAAAAATGACATATTGTTTTCTTAAAGGTGATATTATGATTGTGCAAACCCCCTGCATTAGATATTAATGCAGGGGGTTTATAGTGCCATGTCATAGGGTAACCTTTGACATGGATGGAGATTATTCATAACATAAGGTGAGTTTTATTATTAATTGGGGAGCAGTATATTAAATGAAAGCATAGGCATAATTTGACATTGGTCAGAATACTGTATAAAATTGCTCAGAATTTTGAGATAATTAATTAAAATTATGCAACTACCTGAATTTAAAAGAGATATAACAAGTGTAATTTATAAGCGCCTGTGCGAAGAAAGGCATTTCATCCAGGTAATTACCGGCCCGAGACAGGTCGGAAAAACTACTGCAATATATCAGGTACTTAAATGTATAGACATCCCATATCATTATGCTGCGGCTGATCTTCCTGCTCCGCCGCCTATGGAATGGATTGCACAACAATGGGATATCGCACGTTTGAAGCTGCAAAAGCAGACTCAAGTGATCCTGGTCTTGGATGAGATTCAAAAGATATCGAATTGGTCAATTGAAATAAAGCGTTTATGGGACGAGGATACACTAGAGGGGAATAATATTCATGTTGTTATTTTAGGGTCATCAGCACTTTTAATCCAAAAGGGATTGAGTGAAAGTCTTGCAGGCCGGTTTGAGATTATAAGATTTTCCCATTGGGCATGGAAGGAATGCCATGATTGCTTTAATTGGACGCTGGATCAATATATTTATTTCGGCGGTTATCCGGGAGCAGCTTATTTAATAAATGATGAAGAAAGATGGGTCCAGTATATAAGGGATTCCTTGATTGAAACAGCCATATCAAAGGATATACTACTTTTGAGCCGGGTTGAGAAACCGGCCCTTCTGCGTCAGCTTTTTGTTTTAGCATGCGAGTATGGAGGCCAGATCGTCTCATATCAAAAATTACTTGGTCAGTTGACGGATGCAGGCAATACAACAACCCTAGCTCATTACCAAAGACTGATAGAATCCGCTTTTCTGATATTCGGACTGCCAAAATGGTCAGGTGGGGCGTTGCGAAGAAGAAGTTCTAGCCCAAAATGGCTCCCTTTAAACACAGCACTTATGACAGCATTAGCCAATAAAGGTTTTCATGAGTGGCGCAATAATCCTATTATATGGGGACGATTGGTCGAAGTGGCTGTCGGTGCATATATGGTGAATGAAGCAATCCGGTATGGACTTGAAGTCTATTATTGGAGACAAGGTAATTATGAGGTTGATTTTATTATCCTCAAGGGTGAAAAGATAATGGCTGTGGAAGTGAAAAGTGGAAAGAATCGTATGAGCCTTCCCGGATTAAACTTGTTCCAAAAGAGCTATGAGACTCACAAGGTCATTACCGTAGGCGCACCTGGGTTTGAAATTGGGGATTTTTTACAAACGCCTATTATCGAATGGTTTAACTGAAGTATATAAATTATTCCAGACCACATCCTGAATCATATCTAAAATCATATTTGGAAATAAAATCATATTCGGAAATAGATTGACAAGGTTTATTGTTAAGGGATATACTTTTATTTTATTATTTTTATTTCTGATTAAAGAATGGTACTTCAACCAATATTTCCTTGAAATGGTCTTGTTTACAAAACAGAAAAATTTAAATTGAATAGATTGATTGTATTTCTTCGAAAGGGGGAGAGAAAGTCATGGGCATGTGGGTAGGAAGGGGCCGAAAGGCCAGAAGATGTTATGGATTTGATGATATTGCCCTGGTTCCGGGAAGAATAACCATTAATCCAAACGAGGTGGATATCTCCTGGGAGCTTAAGGGCAAACGATTCGATCTGCCATTTCTTGCCGCTGCAATGGATGGTGTGGTAGATACCAGGATGGCTATAGCGATGGGGCGTCTGGGGGGTCTTGCTGTTTTAAATCTGGAAGGTGTTCAAACGAGATACGAAGACCCAAACAGTATATTGGATGAAATCGCGTCCGCCAGCAAGGAAGAAGCGACAAAAATCATACAGAATATTTATACGCGTCCTATAAAAGAGGATCTGATCGCAAAAAGGATACAGGAGATCAAGGCGGGCGGTGCTCCTGCTATTTTATCCGCCATTCCTACGAGGGCCAGTAAATTTGCCCATATTGCCCAGGAGGCCGGTGCCGATGTATTTGTAATTCAGTCTACCGTCCTTACAGTGGAACATATCACAAGTGAATATGAGGTGGCGGACCTAAAAAGACTTTGTAAGGAAATAAAGATACCTGTTATTGCAGGAAATTGTGTGACCTATGATGTGAGCCTGGATCTTATGGAGGAGGGGGTCGACGGCCTTCTCATAGGGGTCGGCCCCGGTGCGGCCTGCACTACCAGAGGTGTGCTCGGGATTGGCGTTCCACAGGTGACCGCCACTTGTGATGCGGCTGCTGCCAGGGATTTTTATTATAAAAAGAGTGGCAGGTATGTTCCTATCATCACGGATGGCGGGATGAGTGTAGGTGGTGATATCTGTAAGGCTATAGCATGCGGAGCGGATGCTGTAATGATCGGGTCCGCCTTTGCAAGGGCAAAAGAGGCCCCCGGAAGAGGTCACCATTGGGGAATGGCAACACCTCATGCCAATCTGCCGAGAGGGACAAGGATACATGTGGGAACGACCGGGACCCTTGAACAGATCCTATACGGGCCTGCTGAGCTCGATGACGGCTCTCAGAATCTGGTAGGTGCCTTGAGAACAGCCATGGGCAATTGCGGGGCCAGAGACATAAGGGAGATGCAGATGACCGAGCTTGTCATAGCTCCTGCCATAAAGACAGAAGGCAAGGTGTTTCAAAAATTTCAGCATGTGGGGATGTGTAAATAATCCATGAACATCCATGAAGAAAAGATCATTATACTTGATTTCGGCTCTCAATACAGCCAGCTTATTGCCCGCAGGGTCAGGGAAAACCGAGTCTATTGTGAGATACTTCCTTATAATACCTCCTATGAGGAGATAAAAAGGCAGTGCCCTAAAGGCATTATTCTTTCCGGGGGCCCTCATAGCGTTTATGAGCCAGACGCCCCTCTCCCCGAAAAAAAGATCCTCCAGGGTGAGTTTCCCATCCTGGGGATATGCTATGGGATGCAACTCCTGGCATACATGCTGGATGGGGAGGTTTTAAAGGCGCAAAACAGGGAGTATGGCCATTCAAGGCTTCGGATCTCCGAGTTTTCAAACCTGTTCCATGGGTTCGAAGACAACACGCATCAGGTCTGGATGAGCCACGCGGACCGTGTAGTCAATCTGCCGCCGGATTTTATCTCCATTGCCAAAACGGATAACTCCCCTACTGCGGTTATGATGCGAAAGGATAAACCGGTCTTCGGGGTACAGTTTCATCCGGAGGTCGTTCACACACCTGACGGGAATCGTATTATCCAGAATTTTCTCTTTCGTATCTGTAATTGCCGATCCAACTGGACTATGGCCTCTTTTATTGATTATACTATAAACCGGATCAAAGAAGAGGTTAACGGCGCGAAGGTTATATGTGCCTTAAGCGGGGGAGTGGACTCTTCAGTAACTGCGCTCATAATCCACAAGGCCATAGGCAGTCAACTTACATGTGTCTTCGTCAATAATGGTGTCCTGAGAATGGGTGAGGAATGGAATGTCCGGCAGACATTTCAGGAGCATTTTCATATGAATCTCGTATATGTGGACGCACAGGAGAGATTCCTTTCCAGGCTGGCAGGAGTAACAGATCCTGAGAAAAAGAGAAAGATCATCGGCAATGAATTCATATTTCTGTTTGAGGAGGAAGCAAAAAAGCTCCCTGGTGTGGAGTTTTTAGCTCAGGGTACACTTTACCCGGATGTAATAGAGAGCGTCTCTGTCAAAGGGCCGTCAGCTACCATAAAATCTCATCATAATGTGGGTGGCTTGCCTGAAAAGATGAACCTTAAGCTTATAGAGCCTTTGCGTGAGCTTTTTAAGGACGAGGTTAGGATGGTCGGAAGAGAGTTGGGTTTGCCCGAGACAATCATCAATCGTCAGCCATTCCCTGGCCCGGGTTTGGCCATAAGGATTTTGGGCGATGTTACAAAGGAGAGGCTGGAAATACTGCGCCAGGCCGATGTAATAGTTCTGGAAGAGATAAAGGATGCCGGACTGTATGTAGAGACATGGCAATCCTTCGCTGTTTTATTGCCGGTAAGGACCGTTGGTGTAATGGGGGATGAGAGGACATATGATAACGTCATTGCCGTGAGAGCGGTTACCAGTCAGGATGGGATGACAGCGGATTGGGCAAGACTCCCCAATGATCTCCTGGGAAAGATATCCAACAGGATAATCAATGAGGTTAAGGGAGTGAACCGGGTGGTTTATGATATAAGCTCCAAGCCACCGAGCACCATTGAATGGGAATAAAAGTAATAAAAAATGAGGGAGGTGCGATCATGAAGAAGGTAAAGGTATACTCGACTTCAGCCTGTCCTTATTGCAGGATGCTCAAGGATTTTTTACAGGGAAAAAATGTACCTTTTGAAAATGTGGATGTCGGGGAAGATCATGAAGCTGCAAAAGAAATGAAGGAAAAATCCGGACAGTTTGGTGTGCCTGTTGTGGATATCGAGGGGAAGATAATAGTTGGCTTTGATAAAGAGGAAATAACAAAGGAGTTGGGTATATAGGACAATAGGCTGCTATTGTCAAAATTGGAATTACCCGGAAACAGGAAACCAAAATGTATGATTTGCTGATTGTGGGCGCCGGGCCCGCAGGGATAACTGCCGGGGTGTACGCGGCACGCAAGAGGATGGATTTTTTGGTTATATCAAAAGATATAGGGGGGCAGACTCTCTATAGCTGGGATATAGAGAACTATACAGGTTATCAGTTTGTCACGGGGCCTGAGCTGGTCCGGAAGTTCAGAGAACATCTCGATCAGTTTCATATAGAAGTCAAAGAAAACGAGGAGACAACCCTTGTAAAAAAGGACGCGGATAAGTTTATTATAGAAACCAATAAAAATACCTATGAAGCGAAGACGGTTATTATTGCGTCAGGCCGCAAGCCCAGACTTCTTGAAGTGGACGGTGAAGATAAATTCAGGAATAAAGGAGTGACCTATTGCGCCACTTGTGATGGACCTTTATTTGCGGATATGGATGTGGCGGTGATAGGAGGAGGAAATTCCGCGCTGGAATCAGTTTTACAATTGACAAAGATTGCCAAAAAGATCTATCTTGCGGATATCGCACCCCGGCTCATCGCTGATCCGATAATGATCGAAAAGGCGGAGGCAAGCCCGAAGGTGACAATATATAATAGTACAAAGGTAGAAAAGATTTACGGTGATAATTTCGTTCAGGGTCTCAGGATTACGCATAAGGGTAAAACGGAAGATTTACCTGTACAGGGGATTTTTATAGAGATAGGTTCCGTCCCTTCTTCCGGTTTCGTTAAGGACGTCAAAAAGAACGGGGTGGGAGAGATAATGATTAACTGCAGGTCCGAAACCAATGTGCCGGGTATCTTCGCAGCGGGAGATGTCACGGATGTGCCTGCAAAGCAGATTATCGTTGCCTGCGGTGAAGGCGCAAAAGCCGCGCTCAGGGCATTTGAATATTTGAGCAAAAACAGGTAAAAGGAGGTATTAAAAATGGATAGATATGTATGCACAGTATGTGGTTATGTCTATGATCCGGCAGAGGGCGACCCTGAATCCGGGATCGAGCCAGGGACGTCTTTTAATGAGCTTCCGGATGATTGGGTTTGTCCGGTTTGCGGGGCTTCCAAAGACGAGTTTGAGAAGGAAGAGGAATAAAAGGACTGGTAATTAAAATAAAACAGGAATTGATATAAAGATCTGGGACTATGTCAGAATTCGTACATCTTCATTGCCATACATCCTATAGCCTTTTGGATGGCGCCTGCAGGATCGATCAGCTTTTGGATCAGGCCAAGACATTTGGCATGGATTCTCTTGCCATAACGGACCACGGTTCTATGTTCGGAACCATAGAGTTCTATCAAGGTGCAAAAAAGAGGGGATTGGCGCCCATTCTGGGGTGCGAAACCTATTTGGCCCCTGAAAGCCGTTTCACCAAGTCCAGCCACGGTATACATGATGCAGCTTATCATCTTGTGCTCCTGGCGGAGAACACAGAAGGTTATTACAATCTCGTTCGTCTTGTATCTTCCGGTTATTTGGAGGGTTTTTATTATCGTCCCAGGATCGATAAAGAAATACTTGCCCAATATTGCAAAGGCCTGATAGGTATGAGCGCCTGCCTGAAGGGAGAAATAGCTTCTTTACTATTAGCGGGAAAGGAAAAGGATGCAAAAAAGGCTGCCGGGGAATATGCGGATATCTTCGGCAGGGATAATTTTTTTCTGGAGATTATGGATAACGATCTTCCGGAGCAGAAAAAGGTCAATCCCGGTTTGATAAAGCTGGGCAAAGACCTGGGACTCGGAATAGTTGCCACAAACGATTGTCATTACCTCTACCGGGAAGATAGCTCCGCCCATGAGGTGCTCCTCTGTCTTCAGACAGGTAAGACACTGGATGATCCAAAGCGGATGAATATGTCAAGTGATCAATTTTACTTCCGAAGCCCTGAGGAGATGATCAAAATTTTCAAAGATTATCCCGAAGCCATCGCAAATACCCTGTCTATTGCCGGACGATGCAGCGTGGACATAGAGTTTGGAAAGATTCACCTCCCCCGTTATCAAACACCCGGTGATATGGGCCTTCATGAATATCTCAGGAAACTGACATATGAAGGGCTCCACAGGAGATATCCCTGGCTTGAAAAAGAGGGAAACACGGAAGATGAGAAACAGAGAGAGGAAGAAATAAACAAGAGGCTGGAAAAGGAGCTGGAAATCATAGATAAAATGGGTTATCCCGGCTATTTTCTTATTGTATGGGATTTTATAAATTACGCCCGTCAGAATGGGATACCTGTGGGGCCAGGCCGCGGTTCGGCGGCAGGCAGCCTTGTAGCGTACTCTCTAGGTATCACGGACCTGGATCCCCTGGAGTACGGACTCTTGTTTGAGCGGTTCCTGAATCCCGAAAGGGTCAGCATGCCCGATATCGATGTGGACTTTTGCATGAACCGCAGGGATGAGGTCATCGAGTATGTGACCAACAAGTATGGCAAGGATAACGTGGCCCAGATAATTACGTTCGGAACGATGGCGGCGCGGGGCGTAGTGAGAGACGTGGGAAGGGTCCTTGGCATGTCATACGGCGAAGTGGACAAATTGGCTAAGATGATCCCCAACATCCTTAAGATTACCCTTAAAGATGCTATCGAGATGGAGCCCAGGCTCAAAAATCTTATTCAAAGCACCCCCGAGATTGCCCGTCTTTTCCAGATTAGTAAGGCACTGGAAGGGCTTGCCAGGCACGCGTCAACTCATGCCGCAGGTATAGTCATTACGCCGGACCCCCTGGTGGAGTATCTTCCTCTCTATCGCGGGCAAAAGGGCGAAGTTGTGACGCAATTTACCATGGGGGATGTGGAAAAGATAGGCCTTTTAAAGATGGATTTTCTGGGCCTGAGAACGCTCACGGTGATCGAGGATACCCTCAAACTGATAAAAGAGGCAAGAGAAGAAACGGTTGACCTGAGCCGCATTTCCATGAAGGATCGTAAGACCTTTAATCTTCTTAAATCCGCGCGTACAGTAGGTGTATTCCAGCTTGAAAGCACAGGCATGAGAGACCTCCTCCGCAGGCTGAAGCCGGAGAACTTCGAGGACCTTATTGCGCTTGTTGCGCTGTTTCGTCCCGGCCCCCTGGGAAGCGGAATGGTGGACGATTTTATCAAGCGAAAGCACGGTCATGTGGAGATTACATACGACCATCCGAAATTAAAGCGGATACTCAAAGAAACCTATGGGATCATTGTATACCAGGAGCAGGTAATGCAGATCGCCTCTGAGCTGGCAGGTTTTACACTGGGACAGGCAGATCTTCTCAGAAGGGCAATGGGTAAAAAGAAACAAAAGGTAATGGATGAACAGCGGGCCCATTTTCTTGAAGGAACCAGGAAGAATGGGATTTCTGACGATCTTGCTCAAAAGATCTTTGATCTTATGTCCTATTTTGCCGGTTATGGTTTCAACAAGTCCCATAGCGCGGCTTATGCCCTTATCTCATATCA
>JBLIRS010000134.1:0-8596 GCA_049472415.1 bacterium
GTATAGTATATAAGGCAATGAAAATAGATCACGAATTTTTTACACCGATCTTTGCTGTGGCACGTGTTGCAGGCTGGACGGCAAGAATCCTTGAATATCTTAAAAGAAACCGGATATTCCGCCCTCGAAGTATATATGTTGGCCCTTTTAACCTGGAATATATCCCTATTGATAAGCGGCGTGACAGCCAGTAATTACTGATTTGGCTTGTCCGGATATTCACATTTGAATGTACCGCATATATATTTAATAAAAGCTGAAAGGAGGAAAACATGGATTTCAAGAGGTTTTTAGCATGGATACCAGGTTGGCTGGGATTTCTGGCGCTTATCATTGTCGGTGTACTGATGACCCTTAATGGTATCATACATCCCTTTGGCCCTCTCGATCATAAAAATATGGTCGGCTTCATTGTCTTCGGAATCTGCGCCGTACTTATAGGCGCCGTATCCTGGATTGTCGGTGGCACGTCCGAGATTAAAGGACGCACAGGGAAGGTGGGCGTACTGGTGGAAATTAAGGACCTGCCCTGGTGGTGTTATCTGATTGACGGCGGAATCCTGGTCATCGCCATTGTTCTTTTTTTCGCTCTGACGGCTTAGCTAAACCCGCTTGCTTTGCTCAGGGTTTGTTTAACGGCCTAGAATATTGGAAGAAAGGGTAAAAATCTACCAAAAACTGTAGAGAATATTCCCGCAGCCGCTGCTATTGGCGGCTCATAGCCTTCTGGATAGATATATACTGTGTATGGAGCAACGAGGTCCTCTAATTTTATGGTATCCAAATCGGGTGGTTTGATAATTATTTTTATGCCCGTGGTTGCGGAGAGAGGAACAAATATAGTTGTAACTCCTGCGATGCTGGCCGTGGGAGCCGGTAATCCCGGCAGACCTAATAGAGGCGCAGTCGGAGACAGAACAGGCCTTGGCCCTCCTCCGGTCAGGCCTGTCGGATTGCTTAAAGGTGTAAAAAAGGGATAAATCGGGAACCATGTTGACTGAAAAAAAGGAAGGGGTGTCTGAAATCCTATGGGTGGAACCGGTTGGAACCATTGTGCCTTTGCCGGCTGGGATAAGAAAACGAACAGGAATAATAGGAATAATATAAAGGCCTTGAATATAAAGAGGCCGGTACCTTTTTGATGCGATAAATAGATGTTCATGTCTTTACCTCAATTCAGTAAGAATCAACCCTGGGTCTGTAATCCTTCCAAACCCGCTCTTAATCGGTCAAGCCTTCCATGAACCTCTATTTTTATGTCCAATTCAATAATAGTGTAATTATAGCAGATTTAGTGCCACGGCTGTTTATAATTCGAATGACAAAATAACAATAATTATATTTTTGACTATATATAAAATAATCTTAATAAAGCAAGATGTAAAAAAATATTCATACAAAGGAAAAAATAAGAAAAATTTTTCATAAAACCTGATAGATAGATTTCACGCCCTGTTTTTCTTTTCAGGAGACATGACACACAGCTCATATCGCTCCGGTGGTACAGATTTCTTTTCCCACCATATTTTTAGACATGTGGCAGGAGATCGAAGGATCAGGAAGCCGTCTTCTTCTTCCAGAATCCTTTTCAGATAGTCCCTTAGAATTGACTTTTGATGATCTGAGCATGCTCCGTATCTGAAACTGAAATATTTTAAGGCGTCTTCCATACAGGAGAACACATTGAGATGCACATACGGGAAAGCCCTTATGTGGGGATATATTCCCATTTGATATAATACATTGAAAAGAACGTCACTTCTCGGCATGGGATGAAAGTCGGTTTCATGAAGAAGGGCCATGAGTTTTCTAGAATGAACATCCCATGAGGGTTCTCCTGCAAACCAATAAAGATATACATATCTTGAAGAGACATCCGTCATTTTTTTGATGGATTTCCTGATATCGAACATGCCCAGAGAAAGTGACGCTAAGACAACATCATAGGGTGTTTTCAAATCCTTTTCGATATTAATATCTTCCCATCTTTTCCGGACGCAGTGTATATTGGTAATTCCATATTCTTTCATTTTCCTTTTTAAAACCCTTATCATCCCTTCAGACGGGTCGACAGAGGTGACATGCTTCACCCTTTTCGCAATGGGGATTGCCAGCACACCGGGCCCTGATCCTATATCCAGCACCCGGGAGCCTGGATCAAAAGAGATCCCTCCGATGGTCTTTTCGATCCTTTCTCCCTGGGTCTCCTGGACCATCTTCCAATATTGGGACGCGCTTTCTTTTTCCCAAAAAAGTGCACAATCCTTGCCCCCGTTCGTTTTTCTGTTCTTCAGCATCTGATTTTTCCAAATCCTGTTCCAGTCGATCGATTTATAATCCATAAGATCAGGTCCCTTTTTCGTAACTTTTCTGAATCCCCGGAGGGATCTCTTTGCTGAAAAACGTTTTTCTTTTTAAGTCCAAAATCCGGGTAACACCAAATTGTATTTCATAACACTTATCGGGTCAAATGAAAAAAAACTTTTATAAGTTCATCAGGAAAATATGAAATTGGGTTTAAAACAAAAAGGCGGGAAATAAGGTCTTTTTTTAATCCGTCAGTCCGGCTTCGGTAAAGCTGAAATATCCCTTTTTGCTGACAATGATGTGGTCAAGGACCCGAATGCCAAGGATATTGCCGGCCTCGGTTAGCTGTTTGTGTGCCTTTGTGTCCGCCGAGCTTGGTTTGAGGTCTCCGGAGGGGTGATTGTGGGCGAATATGACTGCTGCAGCCCGGTCTGCAATAACATCGGCGAAGACTTCCCTGGGATGGATCTGACTGCTGTTTACAAGCCCAATAGTCACAATACGTTTTTCTATGACCTCATTGGCACCATTCAATGATATGCATATAAAATATTCCTGCTTCTTATTCACAATGTCCGAAAGCAATGGCAGAACTTCACGGGCGCTGCTGATCTGTACGGTCTCCTTTTGAAGGTATCTCCTTGCAAGTTCGAATGCCGAAAGGATCTGGGCCGCTTTCGCCAGGCCCATCCCCGGGATAGAGATAAGATGGCCCAGTGAAAGGCTCTCTTTATGTTCCCTGATCAGTTTAGCCACATTTCGCGACATGGTTACGATATCGACACCCTTCACTCCCCGGCCCAGGATAACAGCCACAAGCTCTTCATCAGTCAAGGCTACCGCTCCCCTTTCCCTCAGTTTCTCCCGGGGACGGGTGTGTTCGGGCATATCTTTAATCCGCTTCATTATTCAATGATTATCTATATATTTTGATTGATAGAGGAGGTGCTTTCACTTTCATTTATCCCGGTTGAGAAGGTCTGTGATTACCATTTTGATTTTCGCCTAAGATCCCCTTGTCCTTTTCCAGTTCCTCAAATATACCAGTAAGGGCTTGCTCGCTTGAAAGCTCCCTGGCCTTACTTAAGAGATACTCTTTATTGATTTCCCGGCCATGCAAAGATAAAAGCCCTTTGATCCAATGCCTTGCCTCTTCCCAATGCCAATGGATATAACTATTTAACCGGTCAATGATCATATCCTCAAGTCTGATAACATAGCAGTGCATGTCTTCAATTTCCACTTCGATTAAGGGGGTATCCACTCCGGATAAATCAAAGGCTGGTGGTTCGATCAGCACGTCGATATCTTCCCTGATCCAAAACCCTTCTTCCTTATGAAAGCCCAGCTCTGACATAATTGCATTAACCTCGTTTGTATTTGGGATGAGAGTAGCGATCCCGCCTGTTGTATAATCTCCTTTGAGTGAATAATATTCAAAGGCCTCTCCTCCGACAAGAACAGGTCTTTCACCGATTATTTTCAAAGCCTCTGTGAGTATGGCCGCTATCCGGAACGGACGTTTTAAGGGATTTTTGAGGAAATCGGAGTTTTTTAAACGATTTTTCAGTTCCTTAAAAGGTATCATTGCATTGATCCTAAGGATTTAATTCCTAGCGGCTTGCTGGTTATTGATTAATAAGGACATGAGCTTATCTTTACCCCCCCGCTACTTGGAAATTATTATCCCTCTTTCTGAATCAGAGATTCATGAGTTACAAGGAATATATTTCTAAATATATTTCTAAGCCTTACAGAAATATCGATTGTTATTGGGAAACAGAATATATATAAATATACTATAAAGAAAAAATCTCTTGAAGTGTTAGATCCTGTATCCCCCCCTGAATAAATTACGGGATTTTTTATAATGATTTCTTGTTTAATAATCCCATAAATAGATCGGATCTTATTTAATAATGAAATTATAAAATAAAAATATTACAGAATATAATAGCAAAAACAGGAGTGTTTTGCAAAGGTCTTAACAAGGGTTTTAACAACCAAAAAGCGCAAGTCAAGGTTCAGAGGTGTTTGCAAAAAAAATTCAGCAATATGGCTTGAATTAAATTTTCCTGCCAAACACAGCGCAAAAAAATCTTTTATTAATTTTTGTGAATATAAACAAAATAACAAGGCATCTTATGCGCAATGTAAGATCGAGCTGTTTATAGAATGACTATTCAACAGAAAAGGCCATGTAGCCTATAATCTCTTCGATATGGACTGTTTCGGAATCCTTGGATTTTTCTTCCTCGATCTTTACCTCAATCATGTATGCATCTTTGTTTTTCCAGCGCACGGCGGCCGTGTCTGTACCTTTTGTTGTCTGCATATCAGCAAGGAATACCGGAGGATTTATAAACTGTGAGCTATAGGAGATTGGGTAAAACTGGTCAGTTACCTCATTAGCAGTCCTATTAATCTCAAATCTAAAGCCATTGGCACACCCTGCTCCGGGTTCCATGGCAATGTAAAATATCGTCTCATTAGCGTCGTGTACCTGTGCATTAAGCTCTTGCTCCTGCATTCGAAATTCAAAGCCCTCCGTGCTGATATTGCGCAGCCTATCGGTCACCGTGTCTGTTCCACCAAAACTTCCGACAGCCGCTATTATAACCGGCATCTCCCGGAAGGGTTGTTCGAAGTTCACCCTTATAAATGAACCCGTTGCATTTGTAACAAATTTTCCGGACTCAACCTCCATGCCTTCAGTAAACATGTGATGGCCGCTTTCCATGGCCAGATAACCAACTGTCTCCTTGCTGTCGTGTATTTGATTCAGATAATTCCACTCCTGAACACGAATCTCAAAACCTGTGCTGCTAACATTGCGCATTCTGACAACAGAAGGCTCAGTCCCGTTATAACTTAAGGGTTTTGCCACTACTATCGGGTCAGAGTAAGGTTGGGTAAAGTCCACCTGCAGCCAGTTATGATCCACATTTACTTCACCTGCCTCCATAGTCGGTGCCAGCCCTGGTTCCGTTACTATGACGAAATCTGTCTTGATTTTATACTGTATGATGTAAGGATCGGATATGGTTAGCTTGACCGTGTAAATACCGGGGGTATTATAGGTGTATAATGGATTTTGCTCGCAGGAGTCTACAGTACCGTTATTATCGAAATCCCAGGACCAGGAAGTTATAGCCCCGGAAGATTCATCGGTAAAGATAACACTCAGGGGGGCCTCGCCGCAGACAGGTGTGGCAGAGAAACCGGCTGAGATTGTAGAGGCAAATGCCATATAGCCTATGGTTTCTTCGGTATGGGTTGTTTCTGAGTCTTTGGATTTTTCTTCCTCGACCTTTATCTCTATCATGTATGCATCCTTGTTTTGCCACCGCACTGTAGCGGGATCCGAACCATTTGTAGTCTGCATATCAGCAATGAACATTGGGGGTTCCGCAAACTGTGTGCCATAGGGGAATGAGCAGAACTGGTCTGTTATCTCGTTAGATGTCCTATTGATCTCAAATCTTAGTCCATTGACATATCCCGATACCGGTTCCCATGCAATGTAATATATCTTTTCAATAAAATGCTCTTGTACATTAAGCTCTTGCTCCTGCATACGAAAATCAAAGCCATAAGTGTTTATATTGCACAGCCTATTGGTCACCGTATCCGTTCCGTTAAAGCTTCCGACAGCCGCTATAACAACCGGCACCTCACGGAAAGGTTGTTTGAAGCTCACCGTCATAAAAGAACCTGTCTCGTCAGTCTCGAACATTCCAGCCTCAACTTCACTGCCGTCAATAAACATATAACGCCCGCTTTCCATGGCCAGATAACTGACTGTCTCTTTATAGTCATGTTTTTGATCCAGATAATTCCACTCCTGGACACTAATCTCAAAACCTGTGCTGCTAACATTGCGCATTCTGACAACGGAAGGATCACTCCCGTTATAACTTAAGGGTTTTGACACTACTATCGGGTCAGAGTAAGGTTGGGTAAAGTCCACCTGTTCCCAGTTATGATCCAAGCTTGCTTCACCGACTTCCATAAGAGGGGGTATCCCTGGCTCGGTTACGGTGATTAAATCAGTCTTGGCTTCATCGTCCGAACCGTAAGGGCCTGATACTATAAGAGAAACAGTATAAGATCCTGCAATATCATATATGTGAACGGGGTGCTGGTCTGTCGAAATTGTTCCGTCTCCGAAATCCCATAACCATGAATCAATTTCACCGGTAGACTGATCAGTGAAAGAAACACTCAGAGGAACATAACAGCATGTAGGCCCGGCTGCAAAATCACAAAGGGGTGCAGGGTATACTGCCTTGAAGGCATTTATTCGCCCGGCGCCAAGTTTGCCGGCATAAGTTGAGTTGCAGGGCAAGTCATCTATCGGATCAACATTGGCCAAGAGTCTTTGTTTTACCTGGCTGGCCGACCAGGAAGGATTTTGGGACCATATCAGCGCTGCTAATCCTGCAGCAAGAGGGGCGGCCATAGACGTCCCATCCATTGCAGCCACATGGTCATTTTCCGGATCCGAATTATCATGAAAGAGGCTCATGATATTAACTCCAGGTGCTGAAATATCGATCCCTGCTCCGTATTTGGAAAAAGAGGCCTTGCAATCATTCTGATCGGTTGCTGCGACATCGATGACGTATTCGGAGGGGATTGTGGCAAAATAATCAAGAACTTCATTGCTCTCATTGCCGCTTGCCTTGAAGATCAGGCCGCCTGATGCGAGAAAATAATCTACGGCGTCGCTGATGCCGCCTGAATTATCGGCAGTCCAGCTACACGATATGATATGTGCACCGTTATCTGCCGCATAATACATTGCTTCAGCCGCATAATCCATTGGCACGAGACCTATTTCAAAGAACAATAAATGCGCTGACCAGCCTATTCGCAAACACATTACTTTGACGCCGTTTCCGGATGTTTCCAGGTTACCATTACCCCATCCCCCGGCCAGGGAGGCAACGTTGTATCCATTATTAGTGTTAGCAGCGATGATCCCCGCACAATGCGTTCCGTGGCCGTTAAAATCACTCGGATCATTGTCTTCACCTCCACAGTCTTCACCAGGATAGCATGGAAGGGAAAAGCCGATAGCCGGGTCCACCAGTGAGGTATCATCAACAAAATCCCAGCCGACCCAGTCATCTACGAATCCGTTCCCATCATCATCGATGCCGGGTTGGCCATTTTTTTCAACCTGGTTTATCCAGATGTTGCCATTAACACCTGCGGGATTTGAATAAGATGCATAGGCCCCGGCTAAATCCTTATGAACATAGCGAACACCGGAATCAGCGACTGCGACAATGATGTCGGGACTTCCTGTCTCTATGTCCCAGGCTGCGGGTGCTTCAATCTTTGACAGGTGCCACTGACTATAGCCCTCTGTGTTATTTTGCACATCATAGAACTCATCATTGGGCTGCACCGTTATAGTATGAATGCCGACAGGTTGAGCATCAAGCACTCCGGGCGTTTTTTTATATTTCTCAACAGCTTCCATAATGTCAACCTTGCCGGAAAATCTTATTTTATGCCAGCCGGCCAGGTCGATAGACTTGCCCTTGAATTTCTTTTTCTTTGCTCCGGGGAATTGAGGCCTGATTGAGGCGATCTTGAACTGTTTCCCGATCTGATCCAGGGAAGGTATGCCGGTTTTGCCTGAGATCATGGGTCCCTCTTTTATAGTCCGGACAATAGACGGATCAAATTTTACAACGATTCTGTTTGAGGCATAACCAACGAAACTTGGAATGTTTTTTTTGTCAGTGCCTCGCATATCTTTTCCGGAGGCATAAGTTAGGGAGACATGCATCAAAAGAAACATTAATGTCATTACCGGAATTATTAAAGCTCGTTTCATGACTTGGCTCCTTTTCAATTTGTAAAATAATGCCCCCCCCTTCTGTTTTGGCCAATATCTTATATTTAAAATTGAATCTTAATCTGTTTGGATCATGAAATCTTACTTTTTTCTGAAGAGGTTACTTGTTGATTTAATATTACTTCAACAGGGAGTTTTGCTAATATCCATATAAGGATTACTGTCATATATAGCTGCCGGGGTTCATGACAATTATATCGAAGATAGTTATGCCCTCTTTAACAAACAATGATGAGATAAAAAAGCTGTCCGGAGATGTTAAAACGAGATATTAAATAGATATATTAATATATTATCAGCAAAATTGCCTTAGGTCAAATATATCCTCCTGAACCCCAGGGTATCGGCAAAGTCATTGTTAGGACAAAGGGACACAAAACTTAATTAAATTAAAACAAGTATTGTCACATTAATTTC